>LUZZ01000257.1 GCA_001603845.1 Syntrophobacterales bacterium Delta_01
GTCCTCTTTGGGGATCTCTTCGATGCTGGATGCAATTTTAATCATATTTCCCATTGTGGATTCAATTCCACACTTTGTATTAAATATACACTTTAATTTCGAACCCATAGAGGTCGAGTTCAAATAACGTAATTTAATACCACTATATAATAATGCCACTCATTTTTACTGTTGGTAACCTTAAAATTTTCAAAACCGTTGAAAAGGTCTCCGATTGGCTCTAATTTATGGCTTTCCGCAAAAAATTCGAAACAGACAGGAGACCGGTGATGCTGCCAGACGGCGTTTCTTCATTTATTGACAAGAACAGGGAAATATTTGTCAGCGATCTTATGCGATTTCTCGAAATCCCCAGCGTGAGCACCCTGTCGGAACACGAAAAAGACGTCGAGCGTGCCGCCGAATGGATACTGGAGCAATTCCAGGCCTGCCGAATTTCCGGCAGGATATATCCGACCGCGCGCCACCCCATTGTCCTGGCACGCTCGCCTGAAGTGCGTGGAGCTCCGGTTTTGCTGGTTTACGGACATTATGACGTGCAGCCTCCCGATCCTCTTGAAGAGTGGAAAACGCCGCCTTTTTCACCCGACAGGCGGGACGGCTGTGTTTATGCCCGCGGCGCAACGGATGACAAGGGCCAGTTTTTGACCTACATCGAGGCGGTCCGATCGGTGCTCGGCGCCGGCCTCGAACTTCCGATAAACCTGGTGTTCCTGGTGGAGGGCGAAGAAGAGATCGGAAGCTCCAATCTCGAAAAATTTCTTACCGACCACATTGCCGAACTGCGCGCCGATGCCGTAGCCATCTCGGACAGTTCACAGTTTGCGCCGGGCATCCCGGCCATAACCTATGGGCTGAGGGGCCTGTGCTACCTGCAGCTCGACATGCAGGGCCCGCGCTTCGACCTGCACTCCGGCTCGTTCGGCGGGCTCATCGAAAACCCGGCGCACGCCCTGGCGACCATACTGGCAAAAATGAAAAACTCCGACGGCACCATCGCCCTTCCCGGATTCTATGACGACGTACTCCCCCTGGAGCAGTGGGAAAGAGAGGAAATGGCCTCCCTTCCCCTCGACGAGGAAAAGCTCGGCGACTACCTCGGGGTCTCGCGGTTCACCGGCGAGCCGGGCTATTCCCTTCTGGAACGAAAGGGAGCGCGCCCCACGCTGGACGTAAACGGCATCTGGGGCGGGTTTTCGGGCGAAGGAGCCAAGACCATCATTCCGGGCAAAGCCGGGGCCAAAGTCAGCATGCGCCTGGTACCCAACCAGACCCCGGAAAAAATCACCGAACTTTTCCAGCGATTCGTTTCCGAAAATACTCCCCCGGGAATCACGATCAAAATAACCGACCTCTACGGTGCCAACCCCGTCCTGGTGTCCCGGAACACGGCGGCCATGAGGGCCGCGGAAAGGGCGATCGAGGCGGGCTTTGGCAAGAAACCGGTCTTTATCCGGGAGGGAGGATCGATCCCGGTGGTCAACCTGATAAAAAAGCACCTGGGGCAGGAAAATATTCTTCTTCTGGGTTGGGGGAACCCAGACGATGGAGCGCATTCGCCCAACGAACGTTTTTCGCTCGACGATTTCCACCGCGGGATTCGCTCGGCGGCGGCGCTTTTTTATGAAATAGCCAGGGGCTAGATCGGGAAGCAAAGTATTGCCCCGGCCGGCGCGATACCGACGGCCAGGGCCGGGCCGAGCGCTCCTCTGTCCTTCCGGGTAACGGCAGGATCCCCGCTGTAATTGCATCATCCGACAGCTCCCAACTTCGGCAACAGGCTCAACGGAGGCTGCCCGGAAAAGGCCGGCCTCCGGATCAGGTTGGAGGCTTCAACAGCCAGTCGAGCTTCTCCGGAGGTTTGATTCGCTTGTTTTTCATGAAAAGAATGCTGATTCGCCGGTTGCGGGGATCGGTCGGCAAATCCGGCAGCAGCGGATCCCGGTCCGCATACCCCACGACGCGTGCGATCCTGCGGGGGTCGATGCCGCATGCTTCCAGTTCCCGCCTTGCCGCCGTGGCCCTTGCCAGGGACAGCTCCCAGTTCGACACTTGTTCGTTTCGCATCACAGACGAATCGGTGTGGCCTTCCACTACAATCTGGTTCGGGAAACTCTTTATCACGTCAACAACCGTTTTGATGATCCCCTTGGCGGTATCGGTCAGTTCGGCGCTTCCGGAAGCAAAAATGGGATTGTCGTTGGAATCCACGATCTGAATCCGTATCCCTTCCGTCGTCACGGCTATGAACACCTGGTTCGAGCCCCGCTTTACGCCTCTCTCGATCCCGCTGATGAGCTTGGTGGCCATCTCGTCATTGGTAATCCCGCTCGAATGCTCCCCGGTTTCCACGACCTCCTCGCCTCCGGAGTTCTGCCCCATGGGCCGGATGCCCCCCTGGTGCATGAAGGACTTGCCGCCGCTGGTAAAGAGACTGAAATGCTTGAAATAGAGTGCCAGGACGGCCCTTTTTTCCTGGGACGTCATGTTGAGCAGCCACATCAGCAGGAAAAAGGCCATCATGGCGGTCATGAAGTCGGCGTAAGCCACCTTCCAGCTCCCGCCGTGATCCCCCGCGTGGCCGCGTTTGACTTTTTTGATGATTATTTTTTTGGGTTTCTCATCCATCGGCTACTTCTTTGCATTTTTTATCAGGGTTTCGAGCTCGAGAAAGGACGGCCTGAGTTCTCCGGGCACCACCCTCCTCGCAAATTCGATCGCCACCTGGGGTGACGGGGTATTGACAAATGCCAGCAGGGCGGCCTTGATGACCGTCAGAAACTCGCGGTCCTCGTTGGCGATATGTTCCAGGTTCTTGGCAGCGGGACCCACGAAGCCGTAGCACATGAGCACCCCGAGGAATGTCCCCACCAGCGCCGCTCCGATGCTGTGTCCCAGGACCTCGGGCGGCTCATTGATCTTCTTCATGGTCAACACGACACCGAGCACCGCCGCCACAATCCCCAGACCCGGAAGGGAGTCCGCCACGTGCCCGATGCTCTTGGACGGAATCAGCGCCTCCTCGTAATGCGCTTCTATTTCGTAGTCGAGAAGGGAGGCGAGTTCATGGGCCTCGATGTCCGTTATGGTCAGGGTCCTCAGCGTATCAGTGAGAAAGGCCAGCGCGTGATGGTTTTTCAGAAACTTCTCGTGCTGTTTGAAGATCGGGCTCTTTTCGGGCTCGTCGAGGTCCGTTTCAATGGACACCAGCCCCTCTTTTCTGATCTTGTAGAATATGCGGCTCAGGAGAACCAGAGCCTCCACGTAATCGGCGCGGGTGTATATTTTGCTCTTAAACATCCGGAACATGCCGCCTTTGACCGCCTTGATAATTTTCAGCGGCGAGGCGATCACGAACCCTCCCAGGGCGGCGCCGAAAATAATGATGATCTCGGCCGGCTGGATCAACAGGAACAGATTTCCCTGTTCCATGAGATATCCACCCAGTACCGAGCACGCAACTATAGCTACGCCGATCAGGACAAACATCGAGCTGCTTACTGCCTCCTCTTCTGGCGCAGGATTTCTCTTTGCCTTTCAAATACATACTTTACGATCTGTTCCCGTATGCCTTCGTCGATCACGGTGAACTCGATCGAAACCAGCTTGCGCCCTTCAACATCTTCGACCCCAACAACCGATCCATAAATGTAGAAAACGATATAGGGCGCGGTGGGCAGCATCAGCCTGATTTCGACCATGTCGCTCTGCTCCAGGTCTCCGGCGGCAAAAGTGCTGAGTCCTCCCGCGCTGATATTGACCTCTTCGTGTTTCAACGAGCAATAGTCCCTGGCCTGGAACGCGAGCAGTTTGATCAACGTGTCGAGCTTGGCGTTGAGTATGCGCAGGCAGTCGTAAAGCGCTTTCTCGTGGGGTTCGGGCAGCTCCTCGTACTCGGTCAGAGCGTTTTCCAGCGAGGTCCGGGACCTCACGGTCAGCCGTTCCTCCTCGGGAAGCAGGCGAATGTCTATGGGCAGGTACCCGTCCACCCTGGAGTATTCCCTCAGGGATCGGTATCTTATCTCTTCCTGTCCCTTATTTTCCTCGTACTCGTCCATCGTGCGGGAAAGCCCTCCAGAAGCCCCGGCAGGTAGTAAATTCGGGCAAAAGTGCAACAGCCCCCCAATTAGCTCAGAACAATCTCAGAAAGAAATTCGGCATTTTTGCCCGTGCTCATGAACGAAAAATACAGGAAGCGCCCAAGGAGGCATGCGGCTAGGCAGGTTTTCTAAAAAGAATCGGGGCTTTCAGCCCCGTCGCGCGATTTGGCGGAAACGCACCGACATCCATTCGCGCGCCGGAACACGGAGGCATCGCGGAGCACTCGGCGCTGACCGAAGCATTGAGGTCCAAAACCGGAAGGACATGGCTCGACCGGGCCCTGCGTCCCCTGCCCCGCTAGCCCAGGTAGAACCCGGTCGGGTCGATGTTTCGCAGGATCGCTATCTCGTCTTCCGTCGGCGGTTCGGTTTCTTCCACATCCGGGGAGACCTGGAGATCGAAGGAGCAGTTGGCCTTGATTCGTTCCACGGACTGTCCCGGGAAATATTCGGACAGGTACATCTCGCAGGTCTTTTCGTCGAAATTATACACCCCCATGGTGCTCACCACGACCGAAGGCCCCCCGCCGATCATTCCCAGCTTCTGCCGGGCACCCGGACCGTCCAGGTAGCCCGGAGTGGTGATGTAGTCCACATTTTCGACAAACTTTTTGGGATCCTGGGGCATGATGGCCAGCACTCGCTTGCCCGAGGTCGCCATGTCGTTTCCCCCGCCGCTTCCCGCGAAGTAAATGAAGGACTCCGGCTTGTTCCAGTCGCCCACGCCCGTGGAGTTGATGTTTCCGTATTTGTCTATCTGGGCGCCGCCGATGAAAGCAACGTCCACCTCGCCCCTCTGGAGCGCCGCCATGGTGGAAAGCATGCCGAACGTTGCATCGCCCTGGCAGAAAAGCGCGGGGTCGTCCACGGTAATCGCCAGCCCCGGAGGCGCGGTCGCCCGTATCGATCCCCCCTCGGTGAAAAGGATCATGTTGGGGGCGTGCGTGGCCATCGCAAAGCTCACCACCACCAGGGGAAGGCCCACACCGGCAAACACCACCTCGCCGTCCTTTATTTCCTTGGCGCAACGCACGACCATCAGCTCGGTCAGCTTATAATTGGCGGCATGCATCCTTTTGCTCCTTTGCAAATCTTTACCGGCCGGGCCTATGTCCGGATATACCTGTCCGTATACTGGGGCACGCCCTTCCAGATCCCGGGATCGTGATATCCATAGTCCACCTGGAACCTGGGCGTGAAACCGAGCGTGGGCTTCAGCCGGTCGAGGCCTTCCTGCCCGAATTTCTCGATGTATTTGCGGATGTAGGCGCCGTGGTCTTCGCAGCCGTACACCCATTCGTCCAGGAACTTCGGGAGAAGCTCGGCATTCCTTTCGTACTTGCCAAGGTACTGGCTGAACCGGATATCGAGGCCGTAGTAACCGCGGCATGCCGAAGGGTGGGCCCCCCACGGACAATGCACCACGGCAAGCGTTTTGAAATACGGAATGATCGTGCGGTCGGGATCCGCCCGGACGACTTCGGGTTCCACGATTTCTTCGGCCGTGACGATGACGCCCCGCTTCGCCCCCATGGCCCCGAACTCGTCGGTAACACCGCGGGTGCCCCAGCTCATCACGTTTCCCAGCCGGTCGGCCACCTGGGCGTGGATCACCGCCACATCGGCCTGCCACTTGCGAACGACCGTTATTTCCTCCCCGCTGAACGGATCTTTTATCACCTGCAAATCAGTGGGGTTGTGCTTCTGCATGTCCGTGCCGATATTGCCCCGCACCGGCAGGAACGGGACTCCCAGGAAGCCGGCGAGTAGGGCGCTGGCGGCCGCGAAATTGGACACGTCGTATCTTTTGAGCGCCTTGGACTGGAATGCGCGGCGAAGTGCGTAAGGGGCCTTCACAAACCAGTTCATGACCCATGCCGTGTGGACCTTGTTGACACAACCGGCCCCCACCAGAAGGTCCAGGCCGCCGACGTCGGTGGAAGACTCCACTGTCGTGAGGTTTTTCTTATTCTGCCGGATCATTTCATAGCTGATCGCCATCGGAACATGAATCTGGAAACCGCCATAGTAGACCGTATCCCCATCCTGGATGAACTTGGATACCGCTTCCTTCAGGGTCGTCAACTTATCAACAGCCATTACCGAAACCTCCTGTGAAAAAGATGGGGAAATCGAGATCTGCGGCGAATAAAACGAGAATGGAACCCGCCTTCCGCCTGATCCAACATATCCACTCTCGAACGCGATGCGGAGGTTCTTGCAAGTTGCGGCAGTCTGAGCGGGGCGAACCCGCCCATACCGGACCGGGCGGGCACGACAGCCGCCATCGCCGCCGCAGCACCGCCCGCACAACCGCACGAGCCCTGCGGGAAGGCCGAACGGCGGCCGTCCTGCAGAGTCCGTATTTCCCGGAGTATGATATTTCCCGGCAGGGTTATTTGTCCACGATCTTCCGCTTGAGGAAATAGCCTTCGGGATCGCACTTGGTCCGCAGGAGCATCAGATCCTGCTCCGTGGGGACCGCCATTTCCTTGCAGTCGGGAGCTATGATAAGCTCGAAATCCACCAGTTCCTGGATTTCCGCGGGGCTCTTACCCGGCAGATACTCCAGCAGCGTCATCCTCCTGCTCTGCGAATCGAAGCCGAAAAGCGCCTGGTTGGTGATGACCCGGTAGGGGCCCGAACCCATGACCCCCGCCTTGTCCCGGTAATCGGCCGATCCGTCGCCAAAACCAACGCTGGTGATGAAGTCCACCTTCTTGACGAACCTTCTTTTTTCCAGCGCCATGATGGCGATCGTTTTCTCGCAGTTGGCGGCCATCGCCCCGGCTCCGCCGCTGCCGGGGAACCGGACTCTCGGCGACAGATAGTCGCCGCCTTCATAGGTCGAGCACACGTTTCCGAACATGTCGATCTGCGCGCCGCCGATAAAGGCATAGTCCGCATAGCCCCGCTGGGTAAGCTCAAACAGGCCGCACAGCCCTTTTGCGAACACCGCCTTGCGGAAAGCCCTGGTGTCGCCGACCGAAAGGGGCATGCCCTGTTCGAGGATGGAGGCCAGCGACCCCGCTTCGAAAATAAGGTTGATATTGGGGGCATGAGTCATTTGGGCGTGCATGGACGCAATGATAGGCAGACCGGTACCCACGAATACGATAGTATTGTCTTCCAGGACTCTCGAACCGGTGTACGCAATCATTTCATAAGGATTAACATCGGCGATCGTTACCATAATCAAAACCTCCTTAAGATATACGAAAAGAAGCGTATTGGCGTTATGAAAGGATTATAGGCTGACCGCCATCCATCTTCCTGAGCTGGACCAGCTTTTTGTGCGGAACGATCTTAGCGATGAAATCGTCCCAGGTGTCGCAGCTAAAGAAGTAGTCGTCATAATATTTTTGAAGCTTATCTTTGTTGCCGGTTTTTCTGAACTCGTCGCCAAGGCTTCTAAACATCAGGAAGTGTTCCATGTCGAACCAGTACATGCCGTACACCGCTCCGGGGTAGCCGCCGAACTGCTGTTCGCACACCGCATCGACCACCGGGTACGGGATTTCCGTGAAATTGGGATAGCGGCGAATGGCTTCGTTGTTGATCACCGTTTCGCAGGAAATGATGGTTTGGCCGGAGGCCATGGCGATTTCCGGGCAGGTACACAGCGAGCCGAAAATACGCGAATTGCCGTACATATCCGCCGCCGTCACGTGGACGAGGCCTACGTCCGGGTAGCAGGCGGGCACCAGGTAGGTGTTTCTCCCGCTGAACGGGCATTTGGTCATCACGCCGCGGTTGACCAGTTCCATGTCGGAGCCGCCGTGGTCGCGGATGGGGATGAAGGGAAGGCCCATGGCGCCCGCTTTGAACCGAACCGACATCCCGTAGTTCGTGTAGTCGTCCAGCTCGACCATGCCGTTTCCGGCCAGGTAGCGCAGCAGCGGGGCGATACCGATGACTTCGTAGCCCCACCAGGCCAGTTCCACCCGCTTGATCGTCAGGTGATCGGGATTGCAGATCATGGCGCCCGCCAGCCATTCGGCGCAGATCGAGTTCGACTGAAAAGAAAGGGTGAGGTCTTTTGCACCTTTTTTGGCGAGGTTCCAGACGAGGGCGGTAGGCACGCGCGTGTTGACGAATCCGCCGATGCCGATGTTCATCCCGTCTTTCACGAATTTTTCCACTGCTTCTTTCGGAGTCATGCGCTTGTCGAAAAGGCCCTTTTTCTTGCCCACAGCGGCTTTGCGGGCCTGCTCCGGCGTCATGCCCCAGTACTCGAAATTGTCTTTCCTAGCAGCCTGTTTTTCCAAAATTTTCTTATCAACCTGGGTAACTTCGGTGATCTTGGAATTAATTCGTGTGTTCATCAGCTACCTCCGTGCAGATTAAAGTTCCCTTTAGCGCTCACCAATGAGTTGATGGAAATTCCGGCATTCAAGACCTGAGGATCGAGAAACATAAAGAAAATGGAAAACCAGGCAGCATCACCTCCTTGCTAGGATTCGACAAATCCTCTCTTTATCCGTTCGTCGTAGCAGGCCCGACACAGATAATAGACCTGGACGCTCCCGCATCCGGTCCCGTAGAGCTGCAGGAGAAAACCGCACTTCGGACAACTTGGCAGCATGCAGCCCGACTCGCACAGCTCGAAATCTTCCTGTGGCCTGCCGCATTCATCGCAGGTGTTGCCCACCTGCTTCATTGCACTACTTCTCACTTGGTGAAAATAAGAGCGTTAGGGCAGGCGGAGGCCCGCCCGGATGTTGACGATCCCAATGATGGCGAATGCCTAAAGACGCACTAAGTTGTACCGGGGATATGCAACTGCAGAATGAATCGGAGTAACTGCCAAGCGAACGTGAACAGGGAGTACGAATGGCGGTCAGGAATCGGGAAGAAAAAATGACGCCCTGGCAGTCCGCACCATTTTTTCTATTTGTGATTCCCCGCACGCGATTATCTTGCGTAATGTGCTACAGTGTCAAGGGAAAACTATTGCAATGTAGCCGCCCGGGCGCCGTTTGCCGGCTCCGGGCGGCTTTGAGCCGCCTCCCGGCCGATACAGATGCTTGGTCATGAGTTCATAAGTTAAAGGAAAAACCGGGAAAGTTGTCGACAATCCCTTTTACCGGGGCTTGGAGGCAACCACCAGGCAGTCCATTTTCTCCCCGGAGCGAACCATCCTGACGTCGGCAAAGCCGGCCTCCTTCAGGCTCCGCTCCACTTCTCCGAAAGTATAGGTGCCTCCGCTCCTGGTATTGACCAGCATATTGATGGCAAACAACGTCCCTTCC
The DNA here is from genome assembly GCA_001603845.1 of Syntrophobacterales bacterium Delta_01. GTDB lineage: Bacteria > Desulfobacterota > Syntrophobacteria > Syntrophobacterales > Syntrophobacteraceae > SbD1. The sequence continues at coordinate 9,353 of LUZZ01000257.1, forward strand.
GGCGGTTTCGTGCGGGACTCATCCATGATGTGGTCCCGTATGATCAGCATGCCGCCGGGGTC
>LUZZ01000258.1 GCA_001603845.1 Syntrophobacterales bacterium Delta_01
ATCTTGGAGTGGCTCGATCACTTGCCCGCAAAAGTTCAGGACAAATGCATAGTCCGGATTGAGCGATTGTCCGAACTCGGTCATGAGTTGAGGTGCCCGGAGGCCGATTATCTCCGGGATGGAATTTACGAGTTGCGGCCCACCTATCGAAATGTCCAGTACCGAATTCTCTACTTCTTTGTGGGTGATCAAGCAATCATTTCACATGGCTGCGTGAAGCAGAGTGAAGTACCCCCCGGGGAAATCGATCTTGCAGTGGACCGAAAAAGCCGGTTTGTTAAGAATCCTCTGAAACATACGTGGAGGGAAGAAAAATGAAAACAGGCACCCGGAAAAATAGTGCAGTCGAGACCCTTCATCGTCGCTACATTGGTGATAATGAAAGCAGGAAAGCTTCCATCCAGGCTGAGCGTATTAATGTCCAGGTGGCTCAGAAGATCTATGAAGTGAGGAAGGAAGCCGGATTATCACAGAAAGCCCTGGCGGATTTAGTGGGAACAACTCAGTCTGTTATCAGTCGTCTTGAGGATGCTGACTATGAAGGACATTCCCTGTCCATGTTATCTCGCATAGCCGATGCATTAGGCAGGGAGATCGTCTTTCAAATGCCGCTGAGAGAGTCTTCCGATACAGCTTCCCCGAACGTAGATCGACACATAATGCGAAAGGGCAAGAAAATGGCAACGGAGAATCAAAAAGAAAAAGCTTAGGAAAATGCTAAAAAAATTCAAGGGAAAGATCCAGATCTGTATCGCCAAGATCCGTAAGGAAGTGTTTCATCTTGTGAGTCTTCAGGTGGTCAAGGACGATACTTAAGAAATTGCAGACATTTTGAAACACAACGAATAGCCGAGGATTTACACTACCTTTTGTCTCCCCTGGCAAAATAGCCGGAAAAAAGAAAAAGGCGGACCATTTTTCCGGACCACCTTTTTGCAAACTATTGGGGTTTTTTGGACTTAATGGTCGGGACGAGAGGATTTGAACCTCCGTCCTCTTGCACCCCAAGCAAGCGCGCTAACCAGGCTGCGCCACGTCCCGACAAGCGTTCACTTTAACATCGGCGAAGTGGCGGTGTCAAGGCCAACCGCATAAATCTCGCGCCCTGCACCACCGCAAACCGGCTGCGGGCGCTCAGACGGTTTCGTCCCGCGGAAGATCCCCATCGCTTTCAGGACTTTCGAGATTTTTCCCGGAAAATGCTTCCATGCGCGCGTAGAAATTCGTGCGCCAGGCCGCGAATTCTCCCGCTCCGATGGCCGAGCGCATCTGCGCCATGAGATCCAGGTAGAAGTGCAGGTTGTGGATGGTGTTGAGGCGGTACGACAGGAGTTCGCGCGCGATATAGAGATGCCGGAGGTAAGCGCGGGAAAATCGCCGGCAGGTGTAGCAGCCGCAGTCCGGGTCGATGGGGTCCGGGTCTTCGGCGTAGGCGGCGTTTTTGATGTTTACCGGCCCGCGCGAGGTGAACAGCATCCCGTTTCGGGCGTTCCGAGTGGGCATCACGCAGTCGAACATGTCCACGCCGCAGTTCACCCCCTCCACCAGGTCTTCGGGCGTGCCCACCCCCATCACGTAGCGGGGAAGCGTCCGGGGAAGCGCGGGCGCCAGGCGTCTCATGATCGAGAGCATCTCCGGCTTGGGCTCTCCCACGGAAAGGCTTCCGATGGCGTAGCCGTCGAATCCGATTTCCAGGAGCTTTTCCAGGCATTTTTCACGAAGATCGCTGAAAACGCTTCCCTGGACGATCCCGAAAAGCGCCTGGGGGCCGAAGCCCTCCGTTTCGGCGTGCGCCTTTGCGGACCGCTCCGCCCAGCGCACTGTTCGCGCGACGGACTGGGCCGCGTATTCGTAGGAAACCGGGTAGGGCGTGCATTCGTCGAAGCACATGCAGATATCCGAACCGAGGTGTTTCTGGATGCGCACCGCGGTCTCGGGCGTAAGATAGTGGCGGGAGCCGTCGATGTGGGACTGGAACTGCACGCCCGCCTCTTCGATCCGGTTGATCCTGGCGAGGCTGAAGACCTGGAAGCCACCGCTGTCGGTGAGGATGGGCCGCTCCCAGCTCATGAACCGGTGCAGGCCGCCCAGCCGTGCGATCCGTTCGTCTCCGGGGCGCAGGTAGAGGTGGTAGGTGTTTCCGAGAATAATGCGCGCCCCGAGGGCTTCAAGCTCGTCGGGGGACAGGCTCTTGACCGATCCCGCCGTGCCCACCGGCATGAAAACGGGGGTATCCACCGTACCGTGCGCCGTGTATAGCCGGCCGCAACGGGCGTTCGAGGACGGGTCCGTGGAAAGGATTTCGAATTTCATCAGTCTTGTCGCCGAGGGTTTTGCGGATCGACGGGCATGCCACCTCAGTAAAGCAGGGACTCCAGCACTTCCTTCAACCGCTCCATGGCATAGGGTTTGCTCAAGGTGGCCTTGAACCCGTAGCCGGTGCAATCCGACATCGCCGGGTCGCTCAAATATCCGCTGGACACCACCGCCTTCACGTTCGGGTTGAGGTAGAGGAGCTTTTTCATGGCCTCTTTTCCGCCCATGCCGCCCTTTACGGTCAGGTCCAGGATGACCGCATGGAACTCTCTTCCCTGCTCCATGGCCTCCGCGTACATCTCGACCGCCTGCTCGCCGTTGAGCGCCACGCCCGCTTCGTAGCCCAGGTGTTCGAGCATCGTTTTGGCAAGGTCGGCGAGCATTTCCTCGTCGTCCATGAGCAGTATTCTTTTTCTTCCCTCCGGGCAGGAACCGGCCTTCTCCACGGGCGCGGCATCCCTTGCCGTGGAGGCCGGGATCAGTATGGACACGGTAGTCCCTTCCCCCAAGCTGGATTCCACCTTGATGTGGCCCCTGTTCCTCTTTACCACGGAGTGCGCAATGGCCAGTCCGAACCCCATGCCCTTCTGGCTGCCCCGGTACTTGGTCGAAAAATAGGGGTCGAAAATTTTATCCAGGTTTTCCTGCGGAATGCCCACGCCCTTGTCCTCGATGCGGATCCTGACGTACCGGCCCTCCTTGAGGCAGTTCAGCGGCGTGTCGCCGTTGCCTATTTCGACGTTTTCCGCCCTCACCCGGATCTCGCCTCCACAGGGCATGGCTTCCCTGGAATTGACAATGATGCCGGTGATCGCCTGCCGCATCTCCTGCTCGTCGATCTCGGCCGGCCACAGGTCTTCCGCAAATCGAAAGCTGCTCCCGAAATTCGAGCCGCTGAGCGCCAGGCTCACCGCGTCTTCCACCAGTTCCCGGACGTTGACCCTGGTCCTGGCGGTGCCGCCCCCGGACGAGAAGGTTATGAATTTCTGTGTGAGATCCCTTGCCCGCATGCAGGCGGTGGAGGCTTCCACGAGGTGCTTCATGGCGGCGTTTTCCGCCGCGAGCTTCATTTCGGCCATCCGGATGTTGCCCAGGATCACGAACAGCAGATTGTTGAAATCGTGGGCGATTCCGCCGGCGAGGACGCCGATCGCTTCGAGCTTTTTGGCGTTGAGAAGCTCCTGTTCAAGGCTTTGGGCTTCCGAGAGGCGTTTTCTGAGTTCCCGGACTTCGTCTACCAGTTGCTCCCTGGTTTTTTCCTGGTCTTCCATTATTTTCCGGCGCGGTTCCAACTGAAAGGGGTTTTCATCAAAAACTGCACAGCGACTCCGCAGCGTCACGGACCATCGCGCAAAGAACATGGTTCTCTTGTGCGGCCCCCGTGCCTGCGCGGCACACCGGGACCGCTTTCTTACCTTCGAGGCCGGTTATATACCAGCACCGGGCTAAAAAGACCAGCGGGCACACACGGTCGTCCCCTTTCCTATGGCCGTTTCCATCTGGAAGACCCCGCCCGAGAGTTCCACGCGCTCCTTCATGTTCGCAATCCCCATCATCCCTTCCCTGTTTTTTTTCGCCAGCACGGACCTCAGGTTGAACCCGCAGCCGTCGTCGCTGATCTTGAGTTCGATCCGGTCTTTTTTCACCAGGGAAACCGTGATATTTTCCGCCCCGCTGTGCCTGGCCGCGTTGTTGAGCGCCTCCTGGACGATCCGGAACAGGACGATCCGCAGTGACTCCGGGAACTCTTTTTCGTCCAGTTCGATCCGCTTGGTTATCCGCATGCCGGTGTTGGCGAGCTGGAACCGGTCGCAAAACCAGCCGATGGCGGCGACGATCCCGTAGTCGTCGAGCACGGGCGGGCGCAGGTCGGTCATGATCCTTCCGCATTCACGCATGGCGTGCTGGGCCAGGTCGGCGAGGGCCTGGAAGGATTCCGGATCGACCTTCCCCTTCGCGCTTTTCATGAGGGAGTTTTCCAGGCCGATCTTGATGGCGGCCAGGGGAGAGCCGATGCTGTCGTGCACTTCCTTGGAGATTTTTCTCCTCTCCTCTTCCTGGCTGGTCAAAAGCCGCGAGTAAAGATTTCTCAAGTGTATCTCAGATCGTCTCAGATTTTCTTCGACCCGGTTTTTTTCCATGACCTCGATTTTGAGCAGCTCGTAGGCGCGGGTAAGCTCGGCCGTGCGCTCCCCGACCCTTTTTTCGAGAAGCGCCTGCGCTTTCTGGAGGGCGTCTTCGGCGATTTCGCGCTCCGATACCCGCACCTTGAGGTTTTCCGACATCCGGTTAAACGCCTCGGTGAGGTCGGAGAGTTCTTTCCCCGACGGCGGATCGATCCGTTCGCCGAGGTGTTCGTCGCTGGCCGCTATCTGGAGCGCCTTTTCGTGGATTTTTCCCAGAGGATTGAAAAACAGCCTCCGCTGCAGGATATGCTGCACGAGGAACAGGCAGCCCAGAACCGTCAGGAACAGCCACGACAGCCGGAGGGAAAACGACTTGGCCTCGCCGTAAAAGCCCTGGAGCGGGATGCGCACGGAAAACGCCGAAACCGTCTTGCCCAGTTCCCTGTTAAAACCCCGCTGCGCCCCGTAGAGGTCGATGAGGCCCGTCGGGGCGTCCTCCGGCCTGCCGTGGCATTGCAGACACGGTTTTTGCATCACCAGCCCGCGCCGCAGAAAGAGCAGGCAGGGCTTTCCATCGAATACGCCGATCTTGGACGAAGTGACGAGATTGGGGTCTTTGTTCGCCCGGACTATAAAGTCGCGCTCGTAGTCGTTGGCCTCGTTTTCGGGGTTCCGGGCGCCGATTGCGCAGTGCTTCTGGTAGTAGCTGTCGTGGTTGATCTGGCGGTAAGACTGGTTGATCCTTCGGAGCGCGTAGCTGGCGGACATCCAGGAGGGTTCGAAATAATCTTCCCCCTCGCGGTGGGCGGCCCGCCATTCGAACATCTTGGGTCTCAGCTCGTCGGTGATATACCGGTGGATGGCGAAATCGTTGTCCAGGAGGATCCGGGCCTTGTCCTGGGCACCCGCGATCGCCTGGCGAGTCAGTTCGTCCCTTACCAGGAGCACGGTGACCACCGCCGCCAGGGCGAAGACAAGCCCCAGGCTGAGCAGAAGCCGCGTCGATATTTTTGCCGGACGAGGTGTGGGACTCATTGCCGCTCCATGCTGGTTGAGGTTTGGCCGTAACTATAGCAAATTGGCGCGTGCGGGCAAATAGGGCTAAAGGCACGGTGGATTTTGACGATAATTACTTAGGTACCGGTAAAACCGGGGCGCACCGGCGCAACTTCCTGACTTCCACGCGGGAACGGGAACCGGCGGCGGGACCGCCGAATCGAGACTTCATCCGGGGAGAATTTCCATGAACAAGAAAAACCATGCGCATCGGGTCCTCTGCCTCCTGTTCGCCGTTTTGTGCGGCGGCGCCCTCACCGCTGCGGCCGCAAGCCTGCCGGATGCGAAGTTTACGATTCCGGCCCCCGACCCGAAGGCCCAGGCCTACCTCGGGCTCAAGTCGGCCGTGCCCTTCACTCTTCCGCAAACCGGCGCCCGGCTGGTAATCCTGGAGTTCATGAGCGCCATGTGCCCGCAGTGCCACTCCAATGCGCCCGTGGTGAACAAGATATACAACATCGTGGGAAGCGACCCCGCCCTCAAGGACGTCAAGGTGATCGGCATAGCGGTAAGTTCCGACAAGGCGCAGCTCGACGCCTACCGGAAAGCTTTCAAGGTCCCCTTTCCCATGTTCATCGACGGCGATTTTTCCATCTCCGCCTCGATGGGAGGGATCGAAACCCCCACGACCCTGATCGTCGCGGCGAATAGCGGCAAAGTGCTGGCCGTCCACGGGGGGGTCATCCGGGACGTCGACGGCTTTCTGAAAGAGATCCGGGCGTTTCACGAAAAGTCAGCAAAATGACGGCGGAAATCAAGGAATTTCTTCGGAAGAACCATATCTTCCGCCACCTGCCCGGAGAAAAGCTGGACGCTATCGCCCGGACGGTGAGAAAAAAGCACGCGCCCGGGGGCAGCCTCATTTTCCATGAAGGCGAGGTCCCGAAGGACTTCTTCATCGTGGCCTCCGGCAAGGTGCGCATCTTCCTGGGACGCGGCGACGCGGCTCAAAAGGAACTTGCCGTGCTGGGGCCCGGCGACGGGTTCGGCGAGGTGGGGCTGCTCACGGGAGAACCCCGGTCGGCGAGTGCGCAATCCCAGGAAACGAGCCTGCTGCTCGTTTTGTCCAAGGAAGATTTCGACCGGATTGTGGAGGAGTTCCCGGACCTCGGCAAAAAATTCATGAAAGGTATGCGGGACTACCTCATGAAGGACCGGGAAATCATCGAGGAAGGGGAAAGGGCCGCGGCGAGAGCGTCCTCCCAGCAGATGTCCTGGTTCGATTTTCTCCTGATACTGGGCGTGAGCATCCTGCTGGCGCTTTCCTTCAACCGCGCCAACCCTAACGGGATCGACCTCTTCCCGGCGCTCGAAACATCTCCCGTCATCGCCCGGATCGGCCCGGCGGAAGCGTTCAAGCGACAGCGGCTGGGCCAGGCGCTCCTGGTGGACGCCATGCCGCCCAACTTCTATAAGCAGCGCCACATCCGGGGCGCGGTGAACATGCCCATCTCCCTGTTCGATATCGTTTATCTCATGAATTTTTCGGAAGAAAAAAAGGACCGCGAGATCCTGGTCTACGGCGAGACCATCAGCAGGCCCTACGCGCGGGAAATCGCCGCCAAGCTCCAGCTTCTCGGCTACACGGACGTCAAGCTGATCCGGGGCGGGCTGCCGGGTTGGGAGAAAGACGGATATCCCGTGGAAGGGGAGGCAGGCTAATGAACCGCACCCTGGCCGGAAGAGTTTTGACGAGCGAGTACCTGGCGCTGGTCCTGAGAATTTACGTGGGGTATTTTTTCCTCTACGCAAGCGTGAGCAAGATCACTCACCCCGCCCAGTTCGCCGACGCGGTGGCCAACTACCGGATAATCCCGTACTTTTTCCTCAATTTCGGGGCCGTCGTGCTGCCCTGGATCGAACTGGTGAGCGGGCTGTTTCTCATCATCGGGTTCAAGTCCCGCGCCTCGGCGGTCATCATCGGGCTGATGCTCATCATGTTCGACGTGATGATTCTCATCAACATGTACCGGGGAGCGCCCATAACCTGCGGATGCTACGATACCGTGGGCGAACCCATCGGCTGGAAAAAAGCGGGCGAAAACGCCATGATGCTGCTGTTCGCCTTCCAGGTCTACCGGTACGACAAACTCATGCTCTTTACCCGGTGGGGGCTTTTCCGGAGCGCCGGAAAAGGGACCGGGGCCCCCGCAACTTCATAGCAGGCTCATCCCGATGCAAACACTACCGAAAATACGTGCGCTCCTGCTGTCGGCGGCGGTCTGGCTGCTCGCCCTCGCCATGGTCTCCTGCCAATCCAGGGACCAGTACCTGGGCACGTACACCGCCCTGCCGGGCACTTCTCCCGTAAGGGCGGAAACCGTCCTGGAACTGAAGGCCAACGGCCAGGGCACGTGGAAGGTGCGAGACGAGGAAGTCCCCTTTTCCTGGTACGTCAAGGGGGACGAACTGCGCCTCAACACCAGGGGCGGGGGCGTGATCGTCGGCAGCCTTCACGGAGACGACGTCCGCATCACCCTTCCCGGTTCGGGGCAAATGGCTTTCAAGAAATCGAAGTGAGTTGCGGATTGGCACCGTTCGCAGGCTCCCCTGTCTCGTGCCCCTAAAAAAACGGCGGGCACGCCCATAAGCCGTGCCCACCTGAATTCAGGGGTTTCCCCCGATGATTCTATAATCTACGACGCCGTATCGTGTCAGTTCTTTTCGCCCAGTTTCCGCGCTTCCTGGTCGGCGATGACGAAGCTGTGTTCCGGTCCGGGAAATATCCCCTGCTCCACTTCTTCCTTGTACTTTTTGATGGCTTCCATGATGGGCTCGCCCAGCTTGGCGTACTGTTTGACGAACCTGGGGGTGAAACGGTCGTAGAGCCCCAGCACGTCGTGCACGACCAGCACCTGGCCGTCGCATGCCGGCCCCGCCCCGATACCGATGGTGGGCACCGGGCACGCCTCGGTGATCTTTTCGGCCACGGCGGAAGGAATGGCCTCCAGGACGATGCTGAAACAGCCCGCATCAGCCAGCGCCAAAGCGTCGTCGATCAGCACCTTGGCCGCTTCGGCCGTTTTGCCCTGGACCTTGAACCCGCCGAACTGCGCCGCGCTCTGAGGCGTCAACCCCAGGTGGCCCTGTACGGGGATTCCGGCATCCACCATGGCCCGGACCTGCGGCACGACCCTCACCCCGCCCTCCAGCTTGACGGCGTTGGCCCTCGCCTCCTTCAGAAAACGCCCGGCG
>LUZZ01000259.1 GCA_001603845.1 Syntrophobacterales bacterium Delta_01
AATCGCCCCGTTGGTCACCCCGGAAAAAAGATACTGGAGAAGTTCCTGCATAAAATCCTGTTCTGAAAGGCGCGGAGGGCCGCACGCGTGAGCGCCGGCTTATGCTGTCTTGCTTTCAAGATCGGACCAGTGGAAAAGAGCAGGGGAAAGCTTTCCCCGCCCACCCGGGATTCGACCGCACGCGGAAGCGCGCGCGGCCGATCTCTCGGATCCTGCCGCAGCACCGAATTGATCCGCAAAGCGGCGTGGGGTGGAGGGGCCTTGGGGGCACAGCTCCCCATGCCTTCAAAGTATCGTTTCAGTACCGACTTGAACGCAATTAACCATGATGCCTCGCCTCACCCGCGAAGCATGAAAATTCTATTTCCAAGGTAAATCAGTATTAGGTCTGCATTGCCCCAACGGGGCTTGATAAGCCAGCCCGGGGTAAGCGGCAGCGCCACCCCGGGTGGTATCGAGACAATGGGATTACCCTGAAAGGGTTACATAAACAGGCGAATAGAATTGAGATGCGGATTATGAATTATATAACCCCTTCAGGGTACCACTTTTTTGCGATCAAATTCCCAGGGTAGCGCTGCCGCTTACCCTGGGCTGATGTATTCAGCCCCTTCGGGGCAAAGGTCCGGGCGATCTCTTCCGCCGGTTCCGCCGGCAGGGAGTGGGGCGAAGCGCCCCCACGTTTTTATGACTCGGCCTCGACGCTCTGCCCGGCTACTTCAACAGCTCCCACTGCCCGTTCTTGATGACCGCCATGACGAAGGCGTCCGAGCCCAGGCCGTTGTGGTCCGTGGGGGTGAAGTTGAACGTGCCGGTGATGCCCACCAGGCCTTTTACCTTCTCCACGTTGGCCGCGATCTTTTTCCTGTCGCCCTCGGTGCCCTTGAGCGCCGCCGCCAGGATGTGCATCCCGTCGTAGGCGTAGCCCCCGAAAGGCGAAGCGGTCAGGTTGAAGCGTTTCTTGTATTCCGCGATGTAGTCGGTGAGCACTTTTTTCTGGGGATCGGAATCCGGGAGCTTTGCGGCGACCAGGATCTTGCCGGTGGGGAGCATGATGCCCTCGGCGGCCGGCCCGGCAAGCT
>LUZZ01000260.1 GCA_001603845.1 Syntrophobacterales bacterium Delta_01
GTACTTTCTCCCAAAAGAGCGGGGAGCTGCGCCCCCCACACCCCCACGCCGCTTCGCGGCTCGGCTTTTTAGCTTGGCGGCAGGGCGATGCGCCCGCCGCAAAGCCAGCCGGCGCGGCCATGCGCCGCAGGTGCACCGCCGCACGTCGCGGGGGTGCAGAGAAACGGGGCTGTTGCCGAAATCCAAAATTCCGGGCAGGTACCGCAAAATAGCGCAGACCGCTCCCCTCCCCTGGCAATGCTGTTGACTTTAGGGGCTACACTCCGTGAACTCCCCTCCCTTGCCGGGAGGGGATGGGAAGGGGGTCGTCAGTGCCCGGAAATACGACACCCGCCCCTAACCCCTCCCATCGCAGGGAGGGGGATTTTTGTTCGTTCCATTATTTTTGTTTATTCCATTATTCTCGTTCGATTATTTTCGTTTGTTCACTATTGGCGAACCTTAATATTCTTTTGGGCAACAGCCGCGGAAACCTTTCCCCGCTCTCTTGCTCTCTTGGTCCGTACGCCCCGATCACGCTCCGGCCCTGGCTGCGAGGCCGGCTTTCACCTTCTCGGGCAGTGCCGGCAGTTGGGTAATGCGCACGCCGCAGGCGTTGTAGATGGCGTTGATGATCGCCGCATGGGGCGAAGTCAGGGGCAGTTCGCCGACTCCCGCCGCGCCGAAGGGGCCGTGCTCGCGTGGAGTTTCCACGTAGATGATGTCGAGCTTATCGGGGGCGTCCTTCGCGTAGGGGAGGCCGCAGGCGATCAGGTTCGTATGTTTTTTGATGTCCTCGAAATCCTCGGTGAGCGCCAGCCCGATGCCCTGGACCAGGCCGCCGTAAATCTGGCCGTCCACCACCAGCCTGTTGGCGATGCTGCCCACGTCCGCGGCACAGGTCATTCCGGCCATCCGCGTCTTGCCCGTTGCGGTGTCCACTTCCACTTCCGCCAGGAACACGCCGTACATGTAGACCGGGAACGGATTGCCCTGCCCGTTCTCGTCGCAGGCCGTGCAGGTGGACGCCACCCACTTGCCGGCGTAGCGCAGGGGGAGGTTTTCGGCGACCATCTGCTCGTAGGTCCGGAAGGTGCCGTCCGCTTTTTTCATGGCGTTCACCAGCATTTCGCAGCCGATGCGGACCGCCTGGCCGGTCATCACCTGGGAGCGGCTCCCGCCCGCGGGTCCGCTGTTGGGCGTCACCGCCGTGTCGTTCATGACCAGCTTGATCTTGTCGGGGCCGATTCCCAGCGGCCTCAGCCCCTCGTGGGCCGTCGCCAGGCAGCCCATATCGGCCCCCTGCCCGTGGTCTTCCCACGAACTGTAGACGGTGACCCCATCGGGAGTCAGCTCCACGTCCACTTCCGAGGAATCCGGGCCGTCCAGCCCGCAGCCGTAGACGCCGATGGAAACTCCCACCCCCCGTTTGTTTTGCGGGGTGGATTCCGCCTTGGCTTTTTCCAGGGCGGCCTTATAGGCCGGGCGGATCTTGTCGATCAGTTCCGGCAGGCTGTACGCGTCGGGCGGGCATCCGCTCGGCGTCGTATCGCCCATGCGGTACACGTTCTTGTAGCGCAGCTCCAGGGGATCGACTCCCATTTTCTCCGCAAGCTCGTCCATGAGCACCTCGGAGGCGAACTCGCTCTGCGGCGACCCGTAAGCCCGGAAGGCCGACCCCCAGGCGTGGTTGGTGCACACGGTGCGCCCGATTCCCCGGATATTGGGGATTCCGTAACCCGCCCCCATGAACTGGGCGCCCCGGACGGTGAGAAGGTCGCCGAATTCCGAGTACGGCCCGTGATCGACGCTCCAGTCCGTTTCCATGGCGACCACTTTCCCGTCCTTGTTCGCCCCGAATTTCATCTTGACGAAAAAGGGCGAGCGCTTCCCGGTGTACATGATCTGCTGGTAGTAGTCGAAGTTGAGGAAGACCGGCCGGCCCGTGGCCATGCACGCCACCCCCAGCAGGGCTTCGATGGTGGGGCTGAACTTGTAGCCGAAGGTGCCGCCCGCCGGGTTCTGGACGAGGCGAAGCTTTTCGGGCTCCACCCCCAGGCCGGGGCAGATCATGGCGTGATGCAGGTGGATGCCGATGCTTTTCGAGTGGATGGTCAGCCGCCCTTCCTCGTCGTAGTAGGCAAATCCGACGTCCGGTTCCATGGGCAGGTGCGGCTGGCGGCCGACGTAGAATTCGTCTTCCACCACGAAGGCCGCGCCGTCCATGACGGGCTTGGTGTCCTGCCCCTTCGCGATCTTCTGCTCGAAGTAAATGTTGGGGGTCCCGGGGTGGATCTCGATGGCGTCGTCGGCCATGGCCGCCGGGGCGCTCATGTAAGCGGGCAGTTCCTCCAGCTTGACTTTCACCTTGCCGGCCGCCGCCCTGGCATTCTCGATGGTGTCCGCACAGACGATGGCGATGGCGTCGCCGAACTGGAACACCTTCTTGTCGCACAGGATCGGCCGGTCCCATCCGTCGCCCTTGTTGGTCGGGAAGGTGATGAGGCCCGTGATGCGGTTTTTGCCCTTGACGTCCTTATGGGTCACCACCTTGTAGACGCCGGGCATCTTTTCGGCTTCCGAGGTGTCGATGGAAAGGATATTGGCGTGGGACACCTCCGCCTGCACGAGCGCGAGCTGCAGGGCGTCGGGGGGGAGCTTCAGGCCCAGGTCCGCTCCGTAATCGCACGTCCCGGTCACCTTGGCCACGGCGCTGGGACGCGGCAGCTTGCCGCCCCACACCCTGCCGTCGGCGGGCAGCTTGAACTCCAGTTCCTCCCGTGTGATCTCACCACGAAGGAGCCGCGCCGCGTCCATCACGGCGTCCACCAAGGGTTTGTACCCGGTGCACCGGCAGGCGTTGCGGTGTTTCTGGAACCAGTCCCGCACGTCCTCGCGGGTGGGGCTGGAGTTCCGGTCCAGGAGGGCCTTGGTGGAAACGATGAAACCGGGGCTGCAAAATCCGCACTGCGCCGCGCCGTGCACCATCCAGGCCAGTTGCACGGGGTGCAGGTTGTCCGGCGTTCCGATGCCTTCGATGGTGGTGATCTCCGCGCCGCTTTCCACTTTTTTCATCTTGGTGGCGCAGGAACGCACCACCTTCCCGTCCATGATCACCGAGCAGGCGCCGCACTGCGCCGTGTTGCAGCCGATCTTGGTACCGGTCAAGCCGAGCTGCCTGCGAAGCACGTCCGCCAGCGAAGCTTCGGGGTCTGCGATGATCGTCCGGTTTGTCCCGTTGATATTGAGGACTTTTTTCTCCATGCCCGACTCCTGAATCTGGGGGTGAACGATAAAACAGCCACTCAACTTCCTTTACCGAAGCTGCAGTCCGGGTACCGGCACTCCCCGCAGTGGAGGCACACGCCTCCGTGCGCCAACGCGGCGATATCCCTGCGGGTTAGAGTCTCTCCGGCGAGTACCCTGGGAAAGATGAGGTCGAAGATGCTGGTTCCGTGGTACATGACGCACCCCGGCAGCCCGAGGATGGGGACGTCGCCGAGATACGCCAGCATGAACATGGCGCCGGGAAAAACCGGGGCGCCGTAGGTCACCACCCGCGCGCCGCATTCCCTGA
>LUZZ01000261.1 GCA_001603845.1 Syntrophobacterales bacterium Delta_01
CTCGTAACCATCCCCGGCTCACACCGCCCCGCCGCTCTACCACCTTGCGATTTTGCCGTGGTACCGGCGCGGGTCGGTTTTCAGGATCGTGACCAGCGCCCTGGCCGGCACTCCGGGGGCCAGCATGGAGCCGCTTTTCAGGTAGTCCCCGAATCGCTTCCTCAGACCTTCCGCCGCTCCGCCTTCGGCATTCGCCGCGCCCCGGGTCATCCGGGTGTCCACCACCCCCGGCCGGAAAATAAACGTGACAATATGCGGCGCTTCGGCGGCCAACTGGCGGGCGAGGTGCTCTTCCGCCGCTTTGGCGGCACAGTAGGCGCCCATTCCCGGCACCTCCATCTCCGCGGCTCCGGAACCGAAAAAAACGGCCACACCGCCCGCCTCCAGCCGCGGGAAAGCCGCCCTCGCCATCTGGTAGCCGGCGGTCACGCTGGCCTCGAAGATTTCCCGGAACCAGCCCGTGGAAAGCTCGAAGACGCGCGGCCCGGGATTGAGCACCCCGGCGGCATGGATGAACCCGTGGAAATTACCGATTTCCAGGGCCCTTTTCACCAGCCGCAACGCTATTTCTTCGCCGGCGGCGGACCCGGACATCCATCCCGCCTTCACTCCCGCCTCCTGGCACCGCTTTGCCAGTTCATCGAGCGGCGCGCGTGCGCGGGCATTGAGGACCAGGTTCACGCCCTCCTTCGCCAACTCAAGACAGAGGGCCTGCCCTATTCCTCCCGAGGCACCGGTGATCACAAGAGTCTTCCCTGCCAGTTCGATCAAGGTGTGTCTCCTGTTTTGAATGAGTACATTCTCCTAACAGAACCGATAATACCGCGCCCCCGAAGCGGCAAGTGCCCCTGCCGCCTGCCGTCGCGCCTAGACAACATTTTGTTTATATTGAAAATGTAGGGAAACGGAGCGTTTTCCCCCGGCCGGCCGCTCCTCCAATACAGTTTACGTGATTGGGTTATCGGTTTATACTGCGACCGGTTGTGGAATCGTTGAACGGTTTCCACAGGCAAAATCCCTCCGGCAAAACCAGAAAAGAGGTTCCAATGGATTTGATTGTCTACCAGGTGATTGCGGTCCTGTTTTGTATCGGGTTCATATTTTCCCTGAGCTACTATCTCGGATACCGCAACACTTTCAAGAAATCGCAGGTCCAGTCCGCTCACGAACGTCAGGAGATGCTCACTATCGAGCGGGCGCTCAAGGCTTTCTGGGACCATGAAAAGGAAAAGCTGGAAACCGAAAAACAGGTCCTGGAAGAGCGAGTGAAGTTTCTCGAAGAAAAGCTCGATCAGTATCGCCGGAAAGCCGCCGGAGTGGGCATGATGGGGCTCAGGAAGAACAAGCTCAGCGACATGCTGATTTCGCTTCTTATAGAAAACGAATCGCTCGAAGAAAAGCTTTTTCTTCAGAACAAGAAATTGAAGGACGAACGCGACGAGTTCCTGGAAAACGAGCTGCGAAGCATCAGCTACAAGCGCATCCTACTCTCCGAGCTCCTGACCCAAACCGAGGTGCGCCGCGAAATGGAAAAGGTGATCAACGACCGGTCGCGCCTGAAGCGGCTGGAAATGAGGCCAAAGGAACTCGAACCCCTGCCGTGGGGCGAGGACGAGGAAGAAAGCCCGGCCTAGGGATTTCGGTCCGCTCGAAGCCGCAAAGGGTGAAACACACCGTTCCCCGCCTTCTTTCCTGCTCCGAATGCCGACGGCCTTCCCCCCCGACTTCCATTCCTGGTATAATCAAAGCCACTCGATATTTTTGCACCGGCCTTGAGCCGCCGGGAGGAACAGGTCGCCTTCGCGATGAAGCCATTTTTACTGCAAAGCAGCATGCAACCCACCGGGGACCAGCCACGAGCCATCGAACAGCTCGCCGCCAACCTCCTGGCCGGCGTGGACGAACAGACGCTGCTGGGAGTGACGGGTTCCGGGAAGACCTTCACCATGGCGCAGGTCATCGCCCGCATGCAGAAGCCCACCCTGGTGATCGCTCCCAACAAGACCCTCGCCGCGCAGCTCTACGGCGAGTTCAAGTCCTTCTTCCCGGAAAACGCGGTCGAGTACTTCGTCTCCTATTATGATTACTACCAGCCCGAAGCCTACGTGCCGCAGACCGACACCTACATCGCCAAGGACTCCTCGATCAACGAGACCATCGACAAGATGCGCCATTCCGCCACCCGGTCGCTCCTGGAGCGCAGGGACGTGGTGATCGTGGCCAGCGTTTCGTGCATCTACGGCCTGGGCTCTCCCGAAAACTACCAGGGCATGCTCCTCCAGCTCAAAACCGGCCAGCAGGTGCCGCGCGAAGACGTGCTGCGAAAGCTGGTGGACATCCAGTACGAACGCAACGACTATGATTTCCACCGGGGCGTGTTCCGGGTGCGGGGCGACGTGGTGGAGGTCTTCCCGGCCTACGAGGAAGACCGGGCGATCCGGATTGAATTTTTCGGCGATGAAGTCGATTCCATCAAGGAAATAGACCCCCTGACCGGCAAGGCGATCCGCCAATTGGCGAGAACGGACATCTATCCCGGCACTCATTACGTCACGCGGCCGGACACCCTGGAAAGAGCGGTGAGGACCATCAAGGCCGAACTGAGCGAGGAGCTGGAAAAGTTCCACCGCGAGGGCAAGCTGCTGGAGGCCCAGCGCCTGGAGGAACGGACCCGCTTCGACCTGGAGATGCTCCTGGAACTCGGTTTCTGCCACGGCATCGAAAACTATTCGCGCCACATGGACGGCCGCCTGCCCGGCACGCCCCCCTTCACGCTCCTGGACTACTTCCCCGAGGAATGGCTCCTGTTCATCGACGAGAGCCACATCACGGTGCCGCAGATTCGCGGGATGTACAACGGAGACCGCGCCCGGAAGGAAACCCTGGTGCGCTACGGGTTCCGCCTGCCTTCCGCCCTGGACAACCGCCCCCTCAACTTCGAAGAGTTCGAAAAGCGCGTGCAGCGGGTCATCTACGTCTCGGCGACCCCCGGCCCCTACGAACTGACCAACACCCGCGGGCACATCATCGAACAGATCATCCGGCCCACCGGCCTGGTGGACCCCAGGATCGAGGTGCGGCCCGCCGATTTCCAGGTGGACGACCTCATTGGAGAAATTCGAAAACAGGTGGCCCGGGGCCACCGGGTCCTGGTCACCACCCTCACCAAGCGCATGGCCGAGGATCTTACCGAGTACCTTGCGGACCTCAATATCCGCGTGCGCTACATGCACTCGGATATCGACACCATCGAACGGATAGAAACGGTGCGCGACCTGAGGCTGGGCCATTTTGACGTGCTGGTGGGCATCAACCTGCTGCGCGAGGGGCTGGACATCCCGGAGGTGTCGCTGGTGGCGGTGCTGGATGCCGACAACGAGGGCTTTCTGCGCTCGGAACGCTCCCTCATCCAAACCGCGGGCCGCGCCGCGCGAAACGTCAACGGCACGGTGATCCTGTACGCCAACCACCACACCGACTCCATGCTCCGCGCCATGCAGGAAACCGACCGGCGCCGCCACAAGCAGCTCCAGTATAACGCCGAACACGGCATCACTCCCCGGTCGGTCCAGAAGGAAATCTCCGATATCCTGGCCGAATACCGCGAAAGGCCGACCCCGGACTCGGAGTTCTTTTTCGAGCCGCAGGCGGAATTCGACACCCCCCCCGCCGATACGGTATCTCCCGACGGCCGTATCCAGGAACTGGAAACGCAGATGAAAGCGGCGGCGGCCAAGCTTGAATTCGAAAAGGCGGCGGCGCTGCGCGACGAAATCAAGCGGCTTCGCGAGCAGCAGTTGATGCTCCAGTAACGACAGCGTGGGGGCGCTTCGCGATACGCGGAACAATCGCCGCAGCGCCGGGCGCTGCACCGGGCAGGCGCCTGCGCGCGCAGCCGAATTCGAGGAAGGGGCGGGGAAGGGGCTGTTGCCCAAAAGGATATTTAGCTTTATCCATATTGGAACGAGCGAATATAGTGGAATGAGCGAAAATCCCCCTCCCTGCGATGGGAGGGATTAGGGGAGGGTGTCGTATTTCCGGGCACTTACGGTCTCCTCCCCCATCTCCTTCAACCAAGGGAGCGGAGTAGTCCGTACTTTTTTGCGGTATCCTGCTGAAATTTCGGTTTTGCGCAACAGCCCCGGAAACCTTCTCCCGCTCTTTCAGGGCGCCAGGTACCCGTCCGGGACCAGGCTGGCGGCCAGCATGACGGTGTTTATATCGCGGTGCTCGACGAAACCGGCCACTTTCCCGTTAGCAGGCTCCAGCCAGAAGTGTTCGATCATGTCGGCAAGGAAACTGTATCGGAGCAGCGCTTCGATCTGCCTGGGCAGTTGCGGCTGGTTGCCGAAGACTTCCGGCTTTGTTTCCACCAGGTCGTAGAGTCTTTCCAGGGCGTGCAGCCCAATGGAAAGCCCCAGTTCGCGGAAGGCGAGCCGATATTCCGCCGGGGATTCCAGGGACCCCGAACCGGAAAGGGCGAGCAGGCCGTAGCGGCACGCATCCAGAATATCCGCCAGGATGTCCGGCCGGGAGAAAAACCCCGGCGTCATGATTTGCGCCAGCCGGTGCGCATCGCACAGCATGCCCCCGATACCCAGCGGGTCGTCCGTGGTCCAGTCTCTTCCTTCGCACATGGCGGCGAGGCCCGCAATCTCTTCCTCCAGGTCCGCCGGTTCCGCTTCCCGGCCGCCGGCCATGTCCGCCCGCAGCCCGGCGAAGGTGCTGAGCCCGTCCAGGGGATCGTGATGCCCCATGGACCGGACGAGCGGGTAGGAAAGATCGATGCTCATCTTCCAATACATCTGCATCGGTGCGCCCGGAATAGGCACATGGGTGAATCTGGCGTAAGCCGTTTTGGCAAGTTCCGCGGCCCACCGCCGGTAGACGGGTTCCCCGGTGGCCGAACTCACGCGGTCCAGGGCGTGGATCCATCGGGTAAGGTAGTGAAAATACTGCCCGTCGCGGTCCCATTCCAGCCGTTCGTCCAGCGGTTCTCCGGGGCCGCGCTCCTTTAATTTCTTGCCGATCCGCAGTCCCCCGGCGGCGGGATGCCGGGCGCCTTCGCTCTCCTCCAGGCCGCTGATCCAGCCCCGGCGGGAATCATCCGGGCGGTGGCGCCCCAGCACCTCGTGAACCCGGTCGACCAGCAGCAGCGCGAGGTCCCTGTATTTCGCATCGCCGGTCTCCCGGTACAGCCCCAGGAAATTGCAGACGGCGAACGCATCGGTCCACAAGTATCTTTTCCGGGCCTCGCCTCCGGCCGCCAGACCGGTCACCTCGGCAAATTCGCTCATGAGTTCCGCCGCGATGGGAACTCCCGTGTTTTGCATCATGGGCATCGGTCCTCGATGGGAGAAGCTGATTTCCGGAGGGCGAAAGGTCTTCGGAGCCGGGACATGTCCCGGTGCTGCGCCGTTCCGCCTGAAATTGACTCCTATTTGAAGACGGCGCTCAAAAATATCACGGCCAACATGGTCAGCGGGTAGTAGCTGGCCCGGTTGAACAGGGCGGCGGCCAGCTCCGATTTCCGGTTCGTATACAGGCGGAGGGCCGGTGCCAGCAGGAGGATGATGGCCGCCGGGACCGCACCCGCAAAGTAGATGGCGCCCAGCTTGGCGGGCGTGAGCCAGAACAGCGCGATACTCATCAGGATGGATATCGAAAGCGCGGCCAGGATGATTCGCGCCGATCCGTGGTCGCCGAATTTCACGGGAAGGGTCTTCGCCTGCAGCCGCCTGTCTTCGTCCATGTCGGTCCAGTCGTTCGGGACGTTCTGTCCGCCTATCTCCCAAAAGAAAAGCCACAGGAAAAAAGCGGCAAGAAACGATACGGGCGGGTCGGGCACTACGGCGAAAATAGCGGCGACACCGCCCATGGTTTTCACCGTCCCGCTCACCAGCACCCGGAGCCAGCTCACGCGAAGCATCAGGCAGTAGATCGCCTCGGCCACGCAGCCGAAGACAAAAATCAGGGCGCAGGCAGGATTCAAGAGGTAAGCCCCGCCGAGCGCAACGGCCCCCCACGCCACCATCCACACCACGCCCTCCCTGAGGCTCAACAGCCCCTGGGCCATGGGGTGGCGCGCATAGACGGAATCCAGGTCACCTTCGGAACATCGCAACCCGCACTCGCGGATCTTTTCCCGGTCGGTGCGGTAATCCACGACGTCGTTCAGCGCGTATACGGCCGTGTACCCCGCAAAGGCGGTGAGAGCGCCGATCACGATCACGTACAGGGGCGGGACCGTTCCCAGCCACAACAGGGCCGCGAGAGCGGGGGTCGCCATGTCTAGCAGGCCGTGAGGGGTGCGCGACAGAGCCATGAACAGTCTTATGCGGGAGGTAAGCGGCAGCGCCATACCGGTGGGTGTACTCAGTGCCCTCTCCTTTCGCCGGGAGGTTTCGGAGCAGCAAACCCGCGCCGCACCGGGCCGGTTCTGCTACTCTTTCGAGCCCCGGAAAATTTCGTCCAGCTTCTCTTCAGGTAAAACGCCCCTGTCCCGCGCCACTTCCCGGACCGTCTTGCCGGTGGCGAACGCTTCCTTGGATATTTCGGAAGCCCGGTCATAGCCGATAAACGGCACCAGGTACGTGGAAAGGGCGAGGCTTCGTTCGATGTACGATTCGCATTTTTCCCGGTTGGCGGTGATGCCGGCCACGCATTTATCCGCGAACAACGCGGCCGCCGAGGCCAGGATCTCGATGGATTCCAGGAGGTTTCGCGCCAGCACCGGCAGCATGGTGTTGAGTTCGAAATAGCCCCCCTGGCCGCAGAACGTGATGGCCGTGTCGTTTCCCGCCACCTGCGCCGCCACCTGGATCACCATCTCCGACATCACCGGGTTGACCTTGCCGGGCATGATGGAGGAACCCGGCTGGAGCGAGGGAAGGGAGATCTCCCCCAGGCCGCACCGGGGGCCGGACGCCAGGAGCCGGATGTCGTTGGCGATCTTTGCCAGGCTCACGGCAATGGCTTTGAGCGCTCCGCTCGCCTCGACCGCCGAATCCTGCGCCGCCTGCGCCTCGAAATGGTCTTTCGCCTCGCGGAAGGCGCATCCCGTGGCTTCGGAAAGAAGCCCGATCACGCCTTTGGCAAAATCCGGGTGGGTATTCAGCCCGTTTCCGACGGCGGTCCCCCCCAGCGCCAGTTCGCCAAGCGATTCGGCCGCCCTTTCCGCCCTGGCGATCCCCAGTTCGACCTGCCGGGCATACCCGCCGAACTCCTGCCCGAGGCTCACCGGCACCGCATCCTGGAGGTGCGTTCTGCCGATCTTCATCACGCCGGAAAATTCGGCGGCCTTCCGCCTCAGGCTCTCCAGCAGCTTTTCGAGCGCGGGGACCAATTGCTTGCGGATGCCGCAGACCGCCGCCACGTGGATCACCGTGGGGATCACGTCGTTGCTCGACTGGCCGAGGTTTACGTGATCGTTGGGGTGAACGGGGGATTTGCCGCCGCGCCTGCCCGCCAGGATCTCGTTGGCGCGGCCGGCGATCACCTCGTTGGCGTTCATGTTGGTGGAAGTTCCGGAGCCGGTCTGGAAGATATCCAGGATGAACTGGTCGTCGAGCTTCCCGTCGACCACTTCCCGCGCCGCCCGGCGGACGGCGTCGGCCGTCCCGGGATCGAGCAGCCCCAGCCGGGAGTTGACGACGGCTGCGTTTTCCTTCACCAACCCCAGGGCGCGGATAAACGAGCGCGGGAAAGTCCGCCCGCTCACCGGGAAGTTCCAGAAGGCGCGCATGGTCTGCGCCCCGTAGTAGGCATTCTCGGGGACTTCAACGGATCCCAGGGCATCCTTTTCAATGCGCGGTCCCATAGGAAAGGCCTCCAAGACAGGCGCCCGGCCACAGAGGGCACAGAGATCGCAAAAGGAAACGGATTACCCCCTCCTCTGCGCGCTCTGTGCCTTCCGAGGTAAGGCCCTAGTCGTTTACGACCACCGTCTTCGCGTTCACGAATTCCTTGAGCCCGAAATGGGAAAGTTCCCGTCCGTACCCGGATTTCTTTATCCCGCCGAATGGAAGGCGCGGGTCGGAACTCACCATTCCGTTTACCGCCACGAACCCGGCATTGATCTCATGCGAAAGCTTTTCGGCCTTCTCGATGTTTTTGCTCCACACGGACCCGCCCAGCCCGAGGTCGGTATCGTTTGCAATCCGGATCATTTCCGCTTCGCTTCCGGCCCTGATAATGGGAGCGATCGGGCCGAACACTTCCTCGCGCACCACCTTCATGTCCGGCTTCACATCGGTCAGCACGGCCGGCCGGCAGAAAAAGCCGGTGTCCGGCGGCTTGGGACCGTAATGAACGGTCGCCCCCTTCTTTACGGCGTCTTCGAACTGCCGGGAAAGCCCTTCCAGGAATTCCTCCCTGGCGACCGGCCCCATGTCCGTATCCTTATTCATGGGATCGCCCACTTTCCACTCGCCGAGCGCTTCCATGAACTTTTCCAGGAACCTGTCCGCAACGCTCTCGGCCACGATCAGCCGTTTGGCGGCGATGCAGTTCTGGCCGGTGTTGCTCATCCTGGCCTTGACGGCGGTCCGGGCCGCTTTTTCAACGTCGGCGTCCTCCAGGACGACGAAGGGGTCGGACCCTCCCAGCTCCAGGACCATCTTCTTGATATTCTTGCCCGCCACCGCGCCGATGGCCGACCCCGCCTGCACGCTCCCGGTGATGGAAACTCCGTCCACCAGGTCTTCGTCGATCAGGCGTTCGGCGGGTTGCGGGCCGATGAGCAGCGTCTGGAAGGTGTTATCCGGAAATCCGGCTTCGCGAAATATCTTCTCCAGTTCGATGGCGGTTATGGGGACGTTGGACGCATGTTTGAGCAGGCAGACGTTCCCGGCCGCCAGCGCGGGCACCGCCCAGCGCACCACCTGCCAGAACGGGAAATTCCAGGGCATGACTCCCAGGATCACCCCCAGGGGTTCGAACCTGACGTAGCTCTTGCGGGCTTCGGTGTCGAACGTCTCGCCGCGAAGAAATTTTTCGGCGTTTTCGCAGTAATAATCACAGGCAAGGGCGCATTTTTCCACTTCGGCCACCGCCAGCCGGATCGGCTTGCCCATTTCCTCCGTGATTATCCGGCCATACTCCCCGCTCCGGTTCCTGAGTATGGAAGCCAGAGCGGCAGCCGGTTTCACCCGTTCCGAGACGGGCTTCTTTCTCCACGACGCCAATGCCTCTTTTGCCATGCCGACCGCCTTCTCACACGAGGCGAACGGCATGGGGTCGAATTCCTGGTTGATTTTCCCACTGTACGGATTGATAGATCTCAGTCGTCGCATGAAGTTCCTCCGAAGTAGTATGAACATTCCCCCCAGTGGTTTACAAGAAAACACAATAAAATAGCAACACCAATCAGGGCGGATGTTCCATGCTCGATGCCGGATAGATACCGGATGCCGGATTCTCGATGCCCGGTCTCCGAAAGTCGCTCCGATCCGCATCGGGTCGGACGCTCCGTGCCTGGAGGCCGGTCCCTCCCGCATGGGAATGCTCATCCGTCATCCATTATCGTTTCCCAATATCAAGTATACACCCATCCGGTATCAATATCATCGAGCACCGGAACATCAAACATCATGCGCCGAGTATCCATCCTCCCACATCGAGTATCGTGTATCCGACAACCGGCATGCTACTTCCCTTCGCCTCCCGCGGGCAGGTGCTTTTTTATCTCGCGCTTCATGGTGTTGATGGACTTGGTGATCGGAATGCCCTTCGGGCAAACCCGGGTGCATTCGAAGTAGTTTTCGCACGGCCAGACGTTGTTCGGTTCGTTGAGCTTTTCGAGCCTTTCCCCGAACCGGCCGTCCCGCGAATCGTAGAGGAACCGGTACGCCCACACCAGCGCGGCCGGCCCGATATAGTCCGGGTTTTCCTGCATCACCGGGCAGGCGCCGGTGCAGCACGCGCAAAGGATGCACCGGATCACGTCCTCCTGTTTCTTATGGTCTTCGGGACTTTGCAGCCGTTCTTTTTCGGGGGGCGGCCCGTCGGGAACGAGGTACGGGCGCATGGCGTCCACCCTTGCCAGAAAGTCCTCCATGTCCACCATCAGGTCCTTGAGCACCCGGAAAAAGGGAAGCGGTTCGAGCGTGATTTCGGTCGAATCCGCGTAGTCGCGCACCAGCTTCTGGCAGGCCAGGGCGCACACGCCGTTTATCCGCATCCCGTCCGAACCGCACACCCCGTGGGCGCACGACATCCGGAAGGCCAGGCTGCCGTCCTGTTCCCATTTTATCCGGTTGAGACAGTCCAGGATGCGCTCCTGCGGCTGCACGGAAACCGTATAGGTGCGGTACGAAGGTTCCGAGTCCACTGCCGGGTCGTACCGGAAAATCTTGAATCGCATCTCCATATCAGTATGTCCTCGGTTTGGGTTGGAATCTGGTAACGGTTACGGGCTTGTAGGTAATCGAGACGTCCCGTCCGGTTTTGCGGATCAGGGTGTGCTTGAGCCACTCCCCGTCGTTTCTTTCCGGGTAGTCTTCCCGCGAGTGCGCTCCCCGGCTCTCCGTCCTGGCCAGGGCGCAGGCCACGATGGCTTCCCCCAGGCCGAGCAGGTGTTCCAGTTCCAGGGCGTCGATGAGGTCCGTATTGAACCGGGTCCCCTTGTTGTCCACCGTCACTGCGCGGTACCGTTCCTCCAGCGCCCGGATCGATTCGAGCGCGCGGGACAGGGTGCTTTGGTCGCGGAACACCGAGCATTCGGTAGTCATGATCTCCTGGAGGCTCTGCCGGATGGCAGCCTGCCTTTCGCCGCCGCTGTTGGCCTTGAGCCGGTCGACCCTCTCCACGGTCTCCCGTTCCGGCGAGGCGGGAGGCTCCGTCCAGGGCAGCGTATCGAGGTTTTCGAGGATGTGCCGCCCCGCCCTTCTGCCGAACACCACGAGATCCAGCAGGGAATTGCAGCCCAGCCGGTTGGCCCCGTGCAGCGACAGGCACGAACACTCGCCGGCCGCGTACAGGCCCGGGACCGGGTTGTTTTGGATATCGAGCGCCTGTCCGCTGGTATTGGCCGGGATTCCTCCCATCATGTAGTGGCAGGTGGGGTGGACGGGAATGA
>LUZZ01000262.1 GCA_001603845.1 Syntrophobacterales bacterium Delta_01
CGGTGGACCGGGTCCTGGCCGACAACCCGGCCGAAGTCGAGCAGTACCGGGCCGGGAAGGAAAAACTCCTGGGGTTTTTCGTGGGCCAGGTGATGAAGGCCACCCGGGGGAAGGCCAATCCGCAGCTCGTAAACGAAATCCTCAAAAAGAAACTGGCGGGATAGCCGGAAGGGTCCCGCAGCAATAATTTGATACCGGGACGGGGCGGTACCGCCGACCCCGTCCGAATACCGAAGTCCACGCTGCCCGGCCGGGCAGGCGAGAATTCGAACCAGCCGCGGATTCCGGGCGGGTGTTTTGCGCCCGATCGAAGCCCGCTCGCGCACCGGCGGCCAAAACCATATCAGGAGCAGTTTCATGACGCAGCAATGGATGCCGCCCATTTACCGGGACGGCGATGCCGTGGCCATCCTGGACCAGAGAATCTTACCCCACCATGAAAAAGTCATCCTGTGCACGACCCCCGAGCAGGTGATACGGGCCATCAAGACCATGGCCATTCGAGGCGCGCCGGCCGTGGGAGTCGCGGGGGCGCTGGCCCTGTCCCTGGGAGCGGAAAAGATCGAGGGTGGCGTGGAGGATTTCCGGCGCAGGTTCTCGCGGCTTTGCCAGAAGGTCAAGGAGGCGCGTCCCACGGGAGCGAACCTGAGCTGGGCGGTGGAGCGGATTTATTCCGTGGTGGTGGAAAATCCGAAGGCGGGGATCGCCGAGCTTCGGGACATGATCCGCACCCGCGCCGACGCCATCCTGGCCGAAGACGTGGAAACCAACCTCCAGATCGGAAAATGGGGCCGGGAAGTGATTCCCAGGGGCGCGCGAGTCCTCACCTACTGCAACGCCGGGGCGCTGGCCACGGCGGACTACGGAACGGCCGTGGGGGTCATTCGGGCCGCCCACGAGAAAGACCCCTCGGTGCAGGTTTATTCGTGCGAAACCCGGCCGTTTCTCCAGGGTGCGCGCCTCACGTCGTTCGAACTGATGCGGGCCGGGATCCCGGTCACCCTGATTACGGACAACGCAGCCGGAAGCCTCATGAGCCAGGGAAAAATCGACGTGGCGGTGGTGGGCGCGGACCGCATCGCCGCCAACGGCGACACCGCCAACAAGATCGGCACCTACATGATGGCGGTCCTGGCGCGCACCCACGACATCCCGTTCTACGTGGCGGCCCCCCGCTCGACCATCGACATCGCCCTGCCGGACGGAAGCGGCATCCCCATCGAACAGCGCGACCCGGCCGAAGTGACCCATTTCAACGGCAAAAAAGTGGCCCCCGAAGGCGTCCCGGCCGTAAACCCCGCCTTCGACGTCACCCCCAACAAGTACATCACGGGGATCATCACCGAGGTGGGGGTCCTGAAAAGGCCGTACGGCAAGGCCATCCGAAAGGCGCTGGGGGTGTAAAAACGAAAACCTGAGCCGGCCTTACTCCACAAAGCTTACGAAGTAATGGTTTTTTTGTTTCATTCTGTATTTTTGTTTGGTTTAATCTGGAAGAATCTGGACTTAGTGGTTACAAATCTGGTAGAGGGGGGCATGTTTAATGAACATTTATCGAGTGTTATCTCATCCCGGCGGATGGGGAGTGCTCCCAGACCATGAAGTCAGTTCGGATGAAGAGATCTATCGAACAACATTACATCCCGATTGCTGGAGCGGCCTTCCGATTTAAGAGTTCGATAGTATGAAGGCGTACCTCTGGATCCCAGGATACGGTGAGAAGGTTGCCGTGTCCGGAGCAATGAGGTGCAGCGTGGCCGAAGCGTTCCATCAGTGAACGGCGGTAAGCAATGGTAAGGTGACGACGGGAATAAGCGCGAACTGAAATTTTATTTACATCTTAGCGAAATTTAACGATATTTAGACAAGGCCCGTTTTTATTAACGTTGTTTGCCGGCGGCTCTCTGCTGGTAGGATTATGTTATATTTTTCACTTGCATCCCTTAGATTGTGACTATCATGGCAGAGCAAACATATTTGAGGAACGCCCCTATTCTAGAGGCGGTTATTGATTTACAGGTGAAGTTCCCGGAGTCATTTAGCCAATCGCAAATTCGGTCAGCAGCAGAGCGCCTTAAAGGGGAGTATCCCCGTCTCGAAGAAAGAAGAAGTATCGAGGCCAAAATGACGATCCAAAAAGGCAGGGGGAGTTTTTCCCCTCCTCAGACTTCCAAATTTGCGGGGCTGTTCCTTAAATCTCAGGATTCCAAACAAGTAGCGCAGCTCAGAATGGATGGTTTTGCATTCAGCAGGCTGAAACCATATACGAATTGGGAAGAAGTTAGCAGGGAGGCATGGAGATTATGGAAAATCTATGTAGACGAATGCTCTCCACTATCTGTTACTAGGATAGCAATCCGTACTATAAATCACTGGTGTCCGGTTACAAGTAGCTGTAATTCAAGCACAATTGTGTGCCATGTCGCTGGT
>LUZZ01000263.1 GCA_001603845.1 Syntrophobacterales bacterium Delta_01
GCTTTAAGCTCCTCCCCCTTTGATGGGGGAGGCAGGGTGGGGGTGAAAAACCGAGCGATATCAACCCCCTCCCCCGCCCCTCCCGCCAAGGGAGGGGTGTCTATGGAGCGGTGGCCCTAAAGTCAACAGCATTGGGCCGGGGGCACACTTCCGCCACCCGGGGCCATCCGGATATTGCCGCTTCCCCTCGATCCAATCACGGTGCCGGGGACCGGGTTTTGGACGGCCCTACTTTTCTCTACTCTTTCCTCTTCGCCTTATTCTTCCCCCATTCTATCATCCGTTTCGAAACTGATGACCTTCACGTCCACCCAGGCCATCATCTGTTCCCCGAGGCCGGCGGTACCGTCCTTGGCCAGTTGTTCCCGTGCGGCGGCCATCCCCGATGCCTGATCGAGCATCTTGTTCTGTTCGGTCAGGTTGCTCACTCCGGAAAGCGCCCCCACGGCGATCCCGGTATCCGCCGTGGTGGGGACCCCGACGGAACCCGCCGAGAAGCTGATATTTTGAACGTTCAGCACCTCCGTGGCCCCCAGGATGACCTTTCCCCCCGATATCCCCGCCTCTCCGGCGTCGATGACCCCGCGGGGCGCAAACAGGTAGATATCTCCGGGAAGAGGCGCCGTCTCCGGTCCCTCGACGCCGTCGGGATCATAGGTCAGCGCGCGAATGCCGCTGCCCACCGCCGCCGGTTTTCTGCGCGTGACGTATTGGGGGTTTTGAGGAGTCCCGATGTTTACCCTCTGGGGTTTGCTGGTATTTACCGCCGTTTTGGAGCCCCGGCCGGCATTGATGCTCCCCTCCTCGCTCCACAGCGTTATGTCCCCGCCCAGCCAGGTCATTACCCTCGATTCGTTCACGTTGATGTCTTTTTTGGAATAGATGTTGATCGCTCCCCCCGACTGGGTGTTGATCCCGGTATTGTCGCTTTGCGAACTGTCGCTTTCCCCTGTCGAGCTCGTGGTTATGGTGCTCACTCCCACATTGATATCGTTTGCCGCCAGGACGAATATGTCCCCGCCGTCCGCGGTGGTTATCTGCGACCGCACCATGTCGATATCCCCCTGCCCGGACGGAGTGCCCAGGAAAGGATCGATGAGGGTCTCCTGCGCCTGTTTGACGCGCTCCAGCGCCGCCGCCGTGTCGCCGTTGGCCAGCAGGGTGCTGTAGTCTACCCCCATCTTCTGGAGGTCAACAAAGAAGTTCTTCACCTCCAGAGGCTCCGCGGCCAAATTGAACCCGGACACGACAATGATCGAACTGCCCGAATCGCTGAGGTTGAGGTTGAGCAGATTGCCGCTGGTTTGAATCCCGGTGGTGGTGCCGAGGTCGATCAGGTTCCCGGCCGTCACGGTGAGAAAACCGGGGCCGCTGAGATTTATTCCCGTGTCCAGGTTGCTTTCGCCCGTCGAGCTGAAAAGCAAATCTCTTCCGGCGCTGATCAGGGTCACGTCCCCAGAGTTCACATTCTGCCCGAAGTAATAGATGTCGCTGATATCGCGCCCGGCGGATACAAAGGCCTCCTTGGGCAGGAAAAGAGCTACATTGCGAATGTCTTCGCCGGCATGGATCTCCGCCGGTGTCGAATCGTTTTCGTGTATGGGGGTCGCGGCGTGTCCGTAGCGGCTGCTGAATTGCGTGAAATTCATTTCCGCCTGGCTGCCGTAGACGGCGGAAGGATCCATGTCGGAGAGAAGGATTTGCGCTCGCTGCGCATATCCATCCTTATCGAAATACTCCCCGTCGATATCGCCGCCGGCCACCAGCCTGAGCTGCCCGACGGATGAAGGGGCCAGGACGAATTGGTTGCAGAGCAGAATGTCGCCTCCCGCTTCGATATCCAGGGTGGGAGGCAATATTCGTTCAAGATTTTCGTTCTCCGAGTTCTGGTAGTACGAGCTGTTCCCATAGAGAGAAACGTTTCCCAGCAGCGATTTCAGCGTTACGGAAGAATCCTCCGTATAGAGGAGGTCCCATCCGCTCCGCTGGGGACTGGCCACCGACGGGTTTACAACCGCGCCCAGCACCAAATCTCCCTGAGCGCCGACGTCGATGCGGGCGTCATAGGCTTCGATAACCGGCTTCGCCTGGTCCGAGCCGAAGTTCCCCAGGGCGTGGAGCGTCGCGCTTCCGTCTTTTATCATGAACCGCCCGCCGATGTTGCCTCCCGAGAGTACCGTCAGATCTCCTGTGCCGAAGGTGCCGATCTGGCAGGAAAAATCTCCGCCGGTGCGCACCGTGAGGTTCCCGCCGGCCATCGTCACGATCCCTTCGGTCGTATTGTCCATTTCGTAGCTTGCCATCAAAACCGAGACTCTTTCTCCGTCAACATAGTAGGAGTACAAATGGTCCCACGCATTTGAGGCAAATCCGCCGTTCACACTGCCGCCCACGGTCAGGGTAATATCGCCGCCGTCGGCATACTTCCAATACAGGCTTGCCTGCAACCCGTCCGCGGGAGAACCGGTGGTCCGGATGGAGCCCAGCGATGTCTGATCGGACCCGAACGCCTCGAAATCCGGGGCCGTCAACAGTTG
Organism: Syntrophobacterales bacterium Delta_01; assembly: GCA_001603845.1. Classification (GTDB taxonomy): domain Bacteria; phylum Desulfobacterota; class Syntrophobacteria; order Syntrophobacterales; family Syntrophobacteraceae; genus SbD1. The sequence continues at coordinate 2,538 of LUZZ01000263.1, forward strand.
GAGGTCCCCGCGTATGTCGATGTCTATATCGCCTGTCGCCGTTTCCACGGCGCCCCCTCTTATGACCAGGTCTCCTCCGACCCGGCCGAGAATGGACCCGTCAAAGGACGCCAGGCTGTAAGGCGTTCCCATATCCAGCATGTACGAATCAAAATAATTGGGCCGCCCCGGACCGATCGACACATTGCCGCCTGCGGCGAACTGAATCGGCGCACTCTCCGTGTAGACGAGTATTCCGTCACTGAGCTGCAGGTTCCCGGAACCCGGGGTAAACGCCAGCGGGTTGGCGGCCGTAAGATCGGCTCCCGCGGTGAGCGTGTAACCCCACGAGTCCTGCCAGTAGGCGCCCGACGCCAGGTCGTAGGCGCTGGTCGGATGGTCCACCAGCGACTGGGTGATCGAAAGATTCCCGGCGGCCCTCAGCGTAAGGAAACCGGGGACGTGGACGCCGTCGGCGTCCACGTAGCTCGTCAGATCGATTTCATCGGAGATGGTCAAATCGCCGTCGCTGCGCACCTCGATGCCCGGGAGCACCCGCAACCGGGTGTCCGTCCAGCCTTCCTTCTGCACTCCGGCGAGCAGGCGATTCCTTATTGCGGCGGCATTCTCCATGAAGCTTTCGGTATCGCTCTCGGCGGCGGACGGATCATAGATCCATTTCGTTATGTCGGCCGATGTGACGGCATGGTCCGGATTGTCCGTATCATCATAGACCCGGAAGGGTTCGATGATGATGTCCGTCTTCCCGTCGCCTATGATTTTCCCGGCCAGGTTCATCTTGACGTCGTTTCCGTCCCTCTGCGCCCGGAAGTGCACGGTCCCGCCCTGAACATCGCTCGTCCCCGAAACATCCACGGTGGCGGCGGCCAGTTCCCCGGTCCCGGCTTCCATATTGATAGCGCCGCTGGAGGCGCTGATGAGCACCTCGCCGCCCGGCGCATCCGCCCCGGTCCCGGACGCGTCAATTTTGCTGCCGGCTTTCAGGTTGACGTTGTTGCCCGCAAAAAGCTCTACTTTGCCGCCTCCGGAGGTTCCCGAAGCGTCGATTCCGCCCCGGACGGTTATGTCCCCGGCGTCGGCGGCAAGGCTGACTTCTTCCGCCTTTACGGTGGTTCCGGCTTCGATTTCGAGGTCATTGTCCCTCGCGCGGATGTCGATCTTCCGGTTGAACCCTCCGGAAGACAACTTTTCGTTGATCGCCGAGAACCGGGTCACCTCGCGCGCATCCATCATGAACGAGCCGCCTTTTCCTCCCGCGCCCCCCGTTCCTTTCAGCGTGCCGTCCAGTACAACGCCGCCTTTGGGCCCCAGAAGTTCGATGGTACCGGCGTCTCCGTACTGGTTTGAAACGTCGATGGAAGCGCCGGCGTCTATGCTCAGGACCCCGTCACCGGCATCGAGCCTCACCAGGCTGCCCGGAGCATACGCACTCCCCAGCCCGCTGATCGTAGAGCCGCTTTTCAGGTAAATGCCGTCTCCCGCATCGGTACCGGTGGCATGCAGTTCAAGAATTCCCGAAGTGATTTCAAGATGCCCGGAGCTCTCAATGGTCTTCCCCGCTATGTCGATCGAGCCGCCCAGTTGAGAGACGCTTCCCGCGGCCCCCCCGCTTGCCGCCAGCCGGACAACCCCATCTCCCGCATTGACCTCGAAATCGGCAACCTCGTATGTCGTCTTCCCGTTACTGTCCACGCTTTCATAAAGAGACGCCGCGGTCCTGGCGGATTTGAGCGTCAGATCGGCGTTGACCTTGAACGACCCCTTTCCCCTGAAAGCCGTGTCTCCCTCGGAGTTCAACTGCACCGTCCCAAAGCCGTCAAGGACCAGGTCTCCGTGTCCGATGGATATTTTCGAGGCGTTGACGGTGAAAGAACCCGTGCCGCCGGCAACTGTTTCCGTAGATGCCGAACCCGTGTTCAGCAAATTCACCCCGACGGCGGTGATGGTGACATTGGCCTTTCCATCGGCTCCGGGAACCAGGGAAGACGACTCGCTGCCCAGTATGCGGCCGGCATCCAGGGTAAGCTCCCCCCCGGCGGTCCAGTCCATGTCCCCCAAAAATACGATGTCCGAGCGGCTCTGAATGCTGATGTTTTCGATTCCGGCAAATTTGCTCCAGAGTCCCGCCGTGATATACAGCCCATCGGAACCGCCCTCCGTAAGCCCCGCGGGAAGGATGAATATCTTGTCGCTCGCAAGTTTTAACCGGCTATTGTCTATTTCGAGTTCGCCTTTCAGGTCGATTTGCATGGCGTCCACATCGACTTCGTGTGTCGCATGCACCTTGGCGCCGCCGGCTATGGTCACTTTCCCCTTGGGGCTCGTCAATCCCACGCTGCCTTCGTCGCCGACGGCGTTGATTTCCGCTCCGGAATTGAGCGTGATCGACGTTTTTGCCGACAGGTTGACATTTTCGGCCTCCAGCGAGCCGCCTTCCATGGTGACCGTATTGGTCAGGTCCACCTTGCCTATGGAAAGCTCGCGAAAACCCTTCAGGCTATCGGCGGCCAGGTACAATTTGCCTTCGTACTCTTTGTTCAAGGGGGTGCTGAAATCGTCGGGAACGGCACGCGGCTTTGAGGAGCCGCCGATGATCACGTCCTTTCCGCTCAAGCTCACCGTACCCCCATTAAAATTCGGCAGCGGAGTGCCGATTACGGAGCCGTCCAGGACGACGCTGTTGCCGGAAATCGACAGGTTGCCCGCATCACCGGCCGTGAACGTCTGCACTTCGAAATGCCCTTCCTTCAAAACGTCGGCCGCGGTGCGCACGGAGAACCGGTGCGTCTCCGACTCCTTGAGAGTCGTTCCCATCGTCGTGAAGTAACCGCTGACCACCCCCAGGCCCTGCACGGGTTGGTCATAACCGGACCAGCCGGAGTTTGCTCCCAGGTCGGTGATGACCAGCGCGCCCGGAAGGAAAGCGTATTCTTCCGGCAGCAGGCAGTAGGTACCTTCCGCGATGCCGTTTCCGCCTTCAAGGTGGACGGCGGCGCCCGGCAGATTGATGGAACCGCTGGGCACCAGGACGTAGCGTCCCGTCTTCGTCAGCGGGTTCGCAGTTCCTTCCGTGCCCGGCTGGAAGAGGTAGGAGAAAATGGAGCCTCCCCCCGAGATGTCGAGGGTCGCGCCTTCATGGACGATCACTTCACCCGCGCCGGCATCTATATTGATCGATTTTTCCGGAGCCTGCTGGACGTCCGCCGCCAAATCTGTTGACTTGTCGAGTGCGGTCCAGAACAGCAGGTCGGATATGTCGCCGTATTTGCAGGCCATATCACTGCGGGTGGTGGTAGTGCTTTCTTCCCCCAGGTAAATCCGCCCGTCCGAGACGCTCAGAGTTATGCTGCCCAGGGGAGCGGCAAGGTACCCCCTGTGCTCGATATCATGGGCTTCAATGGTAAGCGATCCGCCGGCGGAAGGGATGGCGGCCGTCGTGTCGGCGCCGTTTCCGAGGATGGTGACTTTGCCGTCGGTACGGATGGTGAAGTTCGAGGAAGTGGTCGGATATACCCGCGCTGCCTGGATGGTCACATCCGCGGAAGTATCGAGAAGCCCCTCCCACTTCACCTTGCTCGATGAGGTATACTCCGCGTCGGAGAGCATGAGGTCGTTCTCCGCGGCGAGACTGACGCTTTGCCCCCCCGCCAGGCCGACACTGCCCTCGATCTCCAGCCACTTCCCGGAAAGCTTCAGTTCCCCCGTACCGGAAGATATTTTCCGGTCTTCGGGGTATTCCGAATATGAATTTTTCACTACGATCCAGGGGGCGTTCATTACGACCGAGTGACCGTCAAGGTCGATCAGCGGGGCATCGAGGGTCAATTTTCTGCCGACCGCGGTATTTATGTCTCCATCCATGCGCAGCTTGTTCCAGCTCAGGAAGGTGAGATCGTCGAAGCCGCCTCCCGTGAAGCGGTCGAGATAGTCCTGGGACAAGAGCAACTCTCCGCTGTTGCCGGCTTGTGAGACCGTCAGTGTGGCCCCGCTTGCATTCTTCATCCCGGCATGTCCGTTCAGGGTCGCCCCCAGTTCCAGCTCTTTCTCGAACAGCAGATTTATTGTGCCCGCGGCACCCGCCACCTTCTCGCTGGAGACGGTCCCGTCGGAATTCCGCAGGTACTTTTCCGCCGGGGACGAGCCTGAAACGTCGAGAACCGACCCGGAGGCCAGGCGCAGGTTCCCCTGAGGCACAGACAGGCTGATACTGCCCCCATCGATCACGTCGTACACGGCGGGAAGGCCCTTGGCTATCGGGTCTTCGCTGGACAGGTATTTGTACCCGCCGGCAAAAATCCTGCCGGCCTCTCCGATCACCAGGTCACCCAGGCCGGCCTTCAGGGAAACCTGGCCTCCGGGAGCGTCCAGCAGGCCGGAGACTTCCACTCCCGGCCCTTCGAATGCGATCGTCCCGCCCATCGCCACGTGTATTGCCGAATCAGCGGCCATGACGATACGTGCCGAGCTATCCTCCACTTCCGTGATCGGCGCTCCCTGGAAAAGAACGCCCGCATAGCCCTTGAAAGAAGTCGTGCCGATCTGGTCCTCGTTGACGGCGATAATTCCATTTCCCGCATACGAGGTGGTTTCCGCGGAGGCCTGCCAGTCGGATGCGGCCTGTTCGCTGTTGCTGATCTGGGACGAAACGGGCTGGGCAAGCTTGGCCCTGGACGGAGAAACGGTGGCTCCCTGTTCTACTTGCAGGTTCCCCAGGCTTTTAAGCTCTATTTGGGTAAAACCGGTAGTGTCGAAACGATTTGCGGCAAGCGTCAACCCCGTTGCGAAATCTTCCGGCAGCTCGGAATCCGCATTGAAGCCCTCGGGCAGAGCAAGAGCGGATTGCGCAACAGTGATATTGTGGGCGTACAGTACGATCTTGCCCCCGTCGTTGCCGACCAGGGAGTACCCTTTGAGCTGTCCGTCGAGAACGATGGTTTTGCCCTGCATGACAATGGTGCCGGCGTCTCCGCCCGTGACCTTCCCCTCTTCGTCGATCACGTAGCCCCCCGAGACGTCCAGGGTCGCCTTCCGGTCTACAAAGATTCCATCCGCGGGAGTATTCGCTGCGGGGAAGTGGGAATCGAGGATATTGATCTCACCGCCATTGATATGGTTTTCGCCGATGATGACGTAAGAGCCCGAAGATTCCGCCGTGCTGTTGTCCACTTTCCGGCCGGACACATCGATCTCGCTTCCCGCGGCGAGATAGACGCGCTCCTGCAGGGAGACATGATTCGGGTTGGCTTCTCCGCTGGTTTCCACCGTCACCGGAGTGGTCACATTGTCCTTGATCGCGAAGGTGACGGACCCAGCCGGGATATCGATACTCCCCTCGTGCTCTATGCGCCTGGCCAGAGCGCGAAATTGCGCGCCTGCGGCCAACTCTATATGCGCCTGAGAATCGATCTTGATGCTCGTGTTGGCGTTTAACTGAACGTTGCTCAGCCCCGCCGAGTTGATGGACTCCGCGGCGAGGTAGGTCGTGGGGATCGCTCCCGTGCCGTCCGAATACCTGGAGACCACCGGCACCGTGTCGTTGGCGCCGAACGTATCGGGCAGGGAATCGACTCGGTCCGTCACGACGATTTCGCCCACCGTGAGGTCGTTGGCGGTCCCCCCTACGGGAAGGACCCCGCCGATAATGAGCGTGCCCCCCGTCGGTTCGTTCAAGCCTACGGCCGTCGTGTAGCCGTTCTCGTCCGTCGAATCGGAACCGGACTCCTGTACCTGGAAAATCCCCTCTCGGACAGATCCATCGATAATGCCGTTCAGGATCACCTGCCTGCCGTTGAGGGTAAGCGTCCCGGCGTCCGCCCCCTCGGTGTAGCTGGTGGCGAAGTTTCTGACCGGCGTCCCGCCTCCGAAATAAAGGCCGGAGTAAGAATCCGCCACGCCGAAACGTTCGTATTTTTTAACGAACGGATGGCTTTCGTCCATTATGAGTTCATATTGCAGCCATTCAGGAGCGCTGCTTATATCATAGACCTTGTTTCCGGAAACCAGCTTGGTGGTATCGAGGTACCCCTGGCCGTAATGAATGCCGCCGCCCGAAAAATCCAGAAGCGCCCCGCTTTTTACTATCGTTTCGCCGGTGGCGGCGAATATGTCGATGCTTCCGCCCGTGGTCGCCAATTCCTGCGCCGTTCTCTGTTCGGACTTCAGCGCACCCGACACGTCTCCCACGGCGGAGCCGTACATGCTGGCAAACGACACCGTTTCGCCCTTCAGCGAGCCGCTTTTTTGGCCGTAATCATCTTTCAGCTCGACGCTGTTCAACTGGGACTGGAGCAGATTGGTATCCACGGCCTTGTACAGCCAGAGCCCGCTGACGTCGATGGTGCTTCCGCTTTCCAAAAAGACCCTGTCCCCGCCATAAAGACTCACCGCCCCCGAAGGGGCCCTGATCGTCCCGTAGTGCTCGATTATCTTCACCGGCGTCTCCGGGTTTGCCGGATTCGAGGGATCGAGCCCCTGCAAGCGGATGGTGCCCGGCTGGAACACGAATGACGAATGCACTTCCTCCTGGGAGTCGGTAACCGGGCACTCGGTTATACTGTTTGTCCCCGTCTTGATCCTGTCGGAAGCATTCAGCTCGATACTTCCGCTTTGCTTTACCGAACAGACGGCACGCAAGGTGCCATCCTGTATGATCTCACTACCGTAAGCGCCAACCTGGCCGTAGTTGGCTTCAACGAGGCTGCCCGCTTCGTTGACGACGGTCCCGGCGCCGCTTTTCACGTTTACGACCAGCGAGGTTCGTGACGTATTTACCGCCGTGTCGGGCAGCACTTCCACTTCCAATCCGGCGGCCAGCCCGATTTGTCCCACCTCGGCGGAGATGGAGCCGCTGTTCGAAACGCTGGAACCCACGAGAAAGACGGACCCGCCCGTGGTGGCCGTGATACGGCCCTTGTTCTCTATGGGGCCCGGTGCGGTGTATTCGAGGTCTTTCTGGTAGTTGTCCTGCTTCAGTTTCAGGACGTCGTTCGCGAAATCGGTATTGGAGATGTTGAGGGACGAGGCGACCAGGGAGTGCACATTCACCTTGGAATTCGGACCGAACAGGATGCCGTTCTGGTTGATGAGGTAGACTTTGCCGTCGGCCGTCAGCGTGCCGTAAATCTGGCTGGGGTTCTTGTCCCAAATCCGGTTCAGGGCAACCCAGTCGGTATGTTTTTTCTGGTCGAAATGAGTGGACGCATTTTCTCCGATGTCGAAAGAACTCCAATCAATGATCGCCTTGGACTCATTTTGGTGGATTTCGAGACTGTTCGACGACGATTTGTTGATGCTTTGCACCCCCACTATGGTGCCGCCGGACTTGAGAACGGGAAGAGCGGTGGGACTCGGAGCGGGAATCTGGATGCTAATGCCGCCCAGCCCCGGTATCTGACCGGCCACGGTAATGCCGGGAAGCCCCATCAGGTAGCTGACCAAAATCAACAAGGCCGGGAATCGCAAACGCATCACTCGACTCCTTCCCGGATTTCAACGGCCCGGCGTGCGACGCACCCGGCGGCCTGCCGGCTATCCGAAGGAATGGCCCCCGGTGAAGCGGGGCATCTTTGAGAACGGGCGCTTTTGTCTCGCATGGGGTTCCTTTTTCGTTCACACACCGGTTTTTCTTCCCGAAAATAAATGTTCCAACGACGGAGAAAGAAGGCATCAAGAAAGGCCGATCGAGCCCCTGCTGATTATGCCGGAACTCTTAACCGGCATGAGAGCGCAATAGTTCCCCGTCCAATGCCCGGCGGACGGTCAGGGGGTCCTTGAACCCATCGAGTTTCGAAGCGACGTCTCCCGAAGGATCCAGGAGCAGGGTCACCGGAAAACTGTGCACTCCATTGGCTGCGGCAAACGCCTCGTGCTTTTCCGCCTCGATTTTTACCCAGTTGAAGCGGTCCTTGAGGGCTTTGATCCTCGGGTCCTCCAGAGTCTCGGTAAGGAGCTTCCGGCTCCACCCGCATGCCGAAGAGTACACGACGAGAACGGTGGGCTTTTCGTGGCGGGAAAGAACCGCGTCCAGTTGAGCGGTGTCCTGCAGCCACGGAAGTTGTTCGGCGCGGAGCGTGGAAGCCTTGGTCAGGGAAACGACCTCCAAGTCGAGCACGACGCTCCTGCCTGACAGAGGGGGGTTGAAATCCACTGTAAAATTCGTTCCATCCGCGGCGGTTATCCTGCCCTTCATTCCCGGAAGGACGAAATCCGCACCGATGGCCGGCTGGAGCTTGAATACTATTTCCTTCCCGTCGTTGTTTATGGTAGTGGTCCCCATGGCGTCCTGGATGCGGTCTCCGTCTTTTGCGAAGAACTCGACCGTCACGTCGGATTCCGACATTTCGACCACCATGCCCCGGGCATAAGGATTGAGCCGATATTCCGACCCGACCACCGGTTTGCTTCCCTCCAGTTTCACATACTGATCCAGCGGAATCACCATCTTTACCGGCATGCGTTTCTCACACGGGAGCTGTTTCACCGCGTTCGGGTCACGTTCCCCGAACGCCTTGTCGGGAGACAGGGTGAGGTGTTTCTTCCCGCCGGGCGACATGCCGAGGACCAGTTCCCCGATGCCGCGAATCCTGCCCGCCGCCCCGGCCAGCACGTCCTCGGATACGGCATGGCCGCCTTCGGACGACGATGCGCCGCGTTCCTTCCGGCGGCTGTCCACGGCTCCAGCGGCATCGGCATCCACAAAGGTCCCGTCCTCCAACATCGCCGTGTACCGAACCCGGACGAGATCCCCCTCCTGGACCACATCCTTTTTCTCATCGACGTTCACGCTGGCTGACTTTTCCTTACTCTCTCTGGCCTGCTTGAGGGCATCTTTAAGCAATCCGAAGGCGTCCGCTTTCCCGGATTCGGCAGGCT
>LUZZ01000264.1 GCA_001603845.1 Syntrophobacterales bacterium Delta_01
GTTGAGGCGGGTGAAGCGGATGCTCGATCCTAATGACATCATGAACCCTGGGAAACTCGCCCTCTAATCCGAAACCGGAGGCTACAAAGACATGAACTGGAAGATTGCGAATCTAAAAGATCTTGAAGGAAAAATCTGGCGGTGTACTGCATGCGGAACCTGCAAAACAGCCTATGATTTCGGGCCTCCCCCCGTGGCGGCGGATATATGCCCAGCGGGAGTTGAGTTTGGATTCGAAGGGGCTCTTGCGTCGAAGGGTAAAATCGCTTTTGCCCGGGGAATTCTGAACGGGGATCTGCCCTGGGATGAAGACCTGGTTCAGTCCATTTACCAGTGCACCGTTTGTGGCGGATGCCAGAATCAGTGCCAGCTCGACCACAAACCCTTCATTCCCGAGATCATCGAGGCGATGAGAAGGAAGGCGGTGGAGGACGGCGTAGGTCCCATGCCTCTGCATAAGAACCTTCTCAATTCCATGAGAAACTACGACAACCCCTACCAGGGTCCGAGACGTGTCAGGACCGACTGGACGAGGCCCTTCAGGAAAACGACTCCCATCAAGGACATCAACAAGGAACCTGCCGAGGCTCTTTACTTCGTGGGATGCACGGGGGCCTTCAACATGGCGGCTCGTTCGGTGCCCACGGCCACGGCCAACATTTTCCAAAAGATTGGTCTTGACTTTGGGATCCTGGGTGAGAACGAGCTCTGCTGCGGTTCCACCGCCATGAGGGTGGGGGATGCCGAGGAGTTCAAGAGGGTTGCGGAAAAGAACCTTCAGATGTTTAAATGGCTCCACGACGAGCGCGGGATGAACACGATTATCACCTCGTGCGCGGGCTGCTATCGGGCCATAAAGAAGGACTACATCCTTTCCGCCGATTACGACAAGTTGATGGATGGAATCAAGGTCATCCACACGGCCGACTACCTCTACGGGCTCTACAAGGAAGGCAAGCTCGAGTTCAAAGGCGAGCTTCCCTGGAAGGTTACCTATCATGATCCCTGCCACACCGGCCGGCACCTCAACAAGTTCACCATCGATGAGGACGGCTCGCAGCAGTGGAAGGGATCCTACCTGTCAGTGGACGAGAGCGAGTGTCTCTACGAGCAGCCGAGGGAGCTTTTGAAAGCCATCCCCGGTGTAGAGTTCGCCGAGATGAAACGTAACCGCGCCAACTCCTTCTGCTGTGGCGGCGGCGGCGGGGTTATGACAGGCTTCGGTGATTGGGCAGCCAAGAACGCGGGCCTTCGGATGGCCGAGGCAGCCGAAACCGGAGCGGAGAACGTGGTCTCGATATGTCCTTTCTGCTACTTCAACCTGACTGAAGGGGCAAAGAGGATTGGAAGCTCGCTCAAGATGTATGACCTGACCGAACTCGTTGACAAGGTCCTTGTCGGTAAAAAGTAATTAACCCTTTTTTCTTGCTGGGCCCGGCCTTGGCCGGGTCCGGCTTTCCGGGTATTCGATCTTTCTCGGGAGCTGGGATATGCCCGGTGCTTTCCACCGGCCATATCCTCCTCCCGATAAATTTAGAAAGGCCGTTGTCCCCGGCCTCGCTTTGACATCACAGCGGACAGAAATGGATAAGACTATCGAGGAAAAGATTGTTTTTTTCGGATGTCCTCTGGATTCCGACGAAAGGGAAGAGTCCATCAGGGAGAGGCATGCCGGTAGGGTCTGGAACGGGTGGAGCGATGATCCCTTCGAAATGGTCATGCGTTTCGTCCGCCGGGAAGTCGATGCCCGCCTCTGGGAGGAAAAAGGATCGATTGAGGTCCCGCCCTGGCTGCGCCCGATACCTCCCGAAGGGGCGCGGAACGCCCTGGTCGAGCACTTCGTGGAATTTATCGACGGAGACGGGTGTCGCGACTATGCGGATGTGGTGAGGGTATTCATCGAAGATTACATTTCCCCTCATGTTCCGTGCATGATCGGCGTGGATCATTCCCTGACCGGAGGTGCATTTGCCGGGCTGGCGAAGAAATATAAACCCGAAGCGGTTTCTTTGATTGTGGTTGACAGCCATGTGGATGCAATCCCGACGTCCGTCATCCCGGGAGTGGTGGAGTACGATATGGCCACAAATCCCGATACGGTTTACAGCCCGGATGATCCTTTCCTCAAAAACCGAACTGAATCCTATAACGCAAGCTCGTTTATTTATCATTTACTGCAGGAAGAGGTCGTCGAGCCCCAAAATGTTTTTCTGATCGGTGTGAGCGATTTCCCTCCGAAACACGCCTTTCGCATCAAGGACGAGAGGATCAAGCGGTATGTGGGGCAGTACACGTCTTTGAAGCGGAAGGGAGTAAAAATCATCACGAAATCGGATCTTCAACTCAATCCGGCCAGATTAAAGGACTTGCATCGTCTAGTAAAGACCCCCCACGTCTACATTTCGATAGATATGGACATCGGAGCTGGAAATGCGCTGACGGGGGTCAGGTTCCAGAACTATAAGGGCCTGAACGAAACGCAAATCTACCGGATTGCCAAACACCTTCGGGATATAATGGATCGAGGCTTTCACTTGGCCGGCATGGATGTTACGGAGTTCGATGTTCGCAAGGCGGGCCATGGAGAGGATCGTACGTACCTGATTGCCGCCAACCTGATCAAGACTATATGCTTCGGAGTAGACTAGCGCCGGATCGGTAGTCGAGAAATTTCACCGATAAAACGGGGCGCACCATTCCATTGTCCCTGATGCGAGCTTCTCGTGGTCGGTATCCATCGGCTTTCGCACAGTTTTCCGCAAGAGCCGCCCCTTCCTTTTCAATTGCTGCCGGTCCCGGCTTTTTCCCAAGCCAAACGTACCCGTCGCATAAAATCCAAATTACGCAAAAACAAGCTTGGAAGCAGAGGTCGCTGGTACATGTGGGGCATTGTCGCCACGAGGACCCGTGGCTCGCAAAAACCCGAGAATACTCGGAGGCGAATTCCGCCCCCGTCGCCATTATTCCTGCCGCTTTGCTGAAAGATGTATTCGTCTGGCGGGTTTATAAGCCCGCCAGACATTTTGTTTCGGCTGCATAGCGCACACTTCTTGCGGTTTTTATACCGCTTGGGGTCAGGGGGAGCTATGCAGCCGTTCCCCCAGTCAAGCTGCAACTTTTGGTGGCGATGCACGGCGGCAAGGGTCCCGAAGGAATTCGCAGACCCGATCAAAAACATGGATCAGCGCCTGGTAGCAGCCGATCTTGTCCCATATCCAACCCCGGAAACACGCCCGCCGGTGTTTGGCAACTGCCGGGAAGTTATTGATTGCCGCCATGAGCGTCCACCTGAATTAAAATGCCATGCACGCGACAACTTATGGAGCGTGCCACTGGGCCTGTTGTTACTTCTTTTCTTCCGGCAGGGAGGTAATCGTCCCGTCCCAGGTGTCCACTTTCCCGGTAGATTCGGTGAGGCCCTCTTTGAACCACGTGGTCGTGACGTTTTTCTGCTCGGTGTAGAAGCG
>LUZZ01000265.1 GCA_001603845.1 Syntrophobacterales bacterium Delta_01
GGCCAGCGCCATGTAGCCCTGGACGTTCACGCCCAGCGGGCAGTTTTCCTGGCACAGCGGGGTCTTGCGCTTGTCGATCACCGCCCGGCCGGGCAGGGCGTGCCGCCCGCCGTAGTGTACGGCCTTGGTGCCGTCCGGGCCCACCGCCGGGCAGACCTGCGCACACCGGCCGCACAGGGTGCACCGTTCGGGATCGACGTAGGAAGCCGTTGTCCTGAAACGGACCGAAAACCCCTGCGGGGTGTGCTTGATCGAAAGAACGGAAGCGGGCAGGACGCACCGGATGGCCGGGTTTCGCAGAATTCGGAGAAGCCCCGGCCGGTTGGCGTAATTGGTGGAAAGCCCCGACGGCATGCGCCATTTTTCGGACGCCAGCTTTTCATTGAGATCCGGGTCGGAATCGATCAGCGTCACCGGAATGCCCATCTCGCCGAGCTTGTTGGTGGCCGCGATGCCGGCGGGAGTGGCGCCGATCACGCACACCTTCTGCAGCCGTTCCTTGGGGTTTTTCATCGCTCGCCCCCCTTGCGGGCGTCGGCCTTCTTGCGCCGCGCCTTGAGAACGGCCAGTCCGAAATCGTATCCCTTATCGAAGGCGTTCGCGTTGGCCTGTTCGGTGCCACGGGGGACCGAATCGGAAACCGCCTTAAGCATTCCCTCGCGTGAGACGGCGCCGGTGATGGCGGTGACGAACCCCACCATCACGATATTGGCCATCATCTTCCTGCCCAGCTCTTCGGCCATGCGCGTGGCCGGGATGGCAAAAGAATCGCCCTTTTTCGTTTCCGGGACCCGCACCATGTCCTGGTCGAAGATCAGCGTACCGCCCTCTTTCATGGATCGGATATACTTGTCATACCCGGCCTGGGACAGGCAAACCAGGATGTCGGGGTTTTGTACGTAGGGGTAGTGGATCGGGGAATCGGATACGATCACCTGGGCGCTGCACGCCCCGCCGCGCGCTTCCGGACCGTAGGACTGGGTGAGGGTGCTTTCCCGCCGGTCGGCAAGGCTTGCCGCCATCCCCATGACATGCCCGGCGAGCACGATCCCCTGTCCGCCGAATCCGGTGATCAAAATCTCCCTGGTGGATTTTTCTGTGAAGCTCCGATCCATTTTCTTTCCAGTCGATATCATCTTGGACATCTTATGATGGACGCCGCGCCTCAGGAGCCCGGATGCCAGACCTTGTCGTAGGCTTCCGTAAACGTCGGCCGGTCGCAGTCGATAAATTTTCCGAGGGTGATTCCGGTTTTGAAATCCATCAGCGCCTCGGCCGGGTTGGCCCCGTTTTTGACGATGGAGCGTTCCTGGAAAATTTTCAGCGAGTCGATGGGGCGCTGCTTGTTTCTCCGCCCGTACCCGGTGGGGCAGGGGGCGAGCACTTCGATAAACGAAAAGCCCCGCCTCTGGAGCGCTTCCTCGATGGACTGGGTCAGGTCCCTGGTGTGGAGCATGGTCCAGCGCGCCACGTACGTGGCCCCCGACGCATAGGCCAGGAGGGGCAGGTTGAAAGGCGGCTCCGGGTTTCCGAGGGGCGTGGTGGTGGTCTTTGCCAGGCTGGGGGTGGTGGCGGCGGCCTGCCCCCCGGTCATGCCGTAGTTGAAATTGTTGACGCAGATGACGGTGAGGTCCATGTTGCGCCGCGCCGCGTGCATGAAGTGGTTGCCCCCGATGGCGAAAAGATCGCCGTCGCCGCTGAACACGACCACGGTCAGTTCGGGGTTGGCGAGCTTCATGCCGGTGGCGAAGGGAATGGCCCGGCCGTGCGTGGTGTGGTAGGAATCGAGCTTTACGTACCCTGCGCCGCGGCCCGAGCAGCCGATGCCCGACACCATGGCGGTCTTTGCCAGGTCGATGCCGCTCGACTGGAGCGCGATGAGGCACGACGAAAACGCGGTGCCGATACCGCATCCGGGGCACCAGATGTGCGGGATGCGCTCGGTTCGCAGGATGGAATCCAGGGGATGTTTGGAAGCGGAACCTGGTTTTTTCATGCTCTTCCTGTAACGGTTTGTGCCGCTAAGTGTTCTTGCCCGTAATGCGACCGGGAATTGCCTCCGGGGGAGAAGCGCCCTTGGCGCCCGCTGCCCGCTAGCCGGGCAGCCCCGCCGCCTGCCGGATCCGGTCCATGATCATGGAAGGCGTTATGATCGTTCCGCCGGCATGTCCCACAAAATGGACCGGGACCGCTCCCGCCGCGCACCTCTGCACTTCCAGGTGCACCTGCCCGAGGTTCAGCTCCACGGTGATGAGGCTTTTGACGCTCTGTGCGAGCCGGCTGATCAACTCCTCCGGAAACGGCCACACGGTGACCAGCCGCAGCAGCCCGGCCCGGATTCCCTGCCCGCGCGCCACGTCCACCGCCGCCAGGCTGCTCCTGGCGGAAATGCCGTAGGATACCAGCGCGATGTCGGCGTCTTCGAGCCGGTATTTCTCGACGATGACGATCTTGTCCAGGTTGCCGCGGATTTTGCCGGTGATCCTTCCCACCATCTCGGTCTGGGCCTCGGCGGTCATGACCGGGTAGCCCCGCTGGTCGTGGGTGAGGCCCGTGATGTGCACGTTGTAGCCCTCGCCGGCATGGGCCATGGGAGCCACCCCGTTGGGGGCGGGCTGGAAGGGCCGGAACCGGTCCTTTCTGCCCTTGGGGCGCGGGCGCTGCTGGAGTTGTATCCGGGATGCTTCCGGGATCACCACCCGCTCGCTCAGGTGCCCCGCGATCTCGTCCGCCATGATGAGCACCGGGAGCCGGTACGTCTCGCTCAGGTTGAAGGCGGTGATGGTCTGGAAAAAAAGCTCCTGGGGCGAAGCGGGGGCGATGGCGATGATCTCGTAATGGCCGTGAGTCCCCCACCGTGCCTGCATCATGTCGCCCTGGGCCCCCAGGGTGGGAAGACCCGTGGACGGCCCCGCCCTCTGGACGTCCACCACCACGCAGGGCGTTTCCGTACACAGCCCCAGGCCCAGGTTTTCCATCATCAGGCTGAAGCCGGGTCCCGAGGTGGCGGTCATGCTTTTGGCACCGGCGCAGGACGCGCCCAGGATGGCCGCCATCGCCGCGATTTCGTCTTCCATCTGGATGAAAACGCCGCCGACTTCGGGCAGCCGCCTGGCCATGTGTTCGGCGATTTCCGTGGCCGGGGTGATGGGGTAGCCCGCGAAGAAACGGCACCCGGCGGCAATCGCTCCTTCGGCGCAGGCAACGTCGCCGTTTATGAAATGCTCTCCGGTGAGAACGGCTGGTTTCATAGGCAAATCGGTCAAAACTTTCTGAAATTCGGATGTCCGGCGGCTCAGGCCGATGCATCCGCCGGGAGGTCTTCCACCGAGTAGATGGCGAAATCGGGGCAGATAGCCTCGCAATAGTGGCAATTCACGCAGGACTCCGGGTGTTTGACGGCCGGGGGATGATACCCCTTGGCGTTGAACCGGGGAGACATTTCGAGCACGTCACGGGGGCAGAACTCGATACAGTAGCCGCACCCCTTGCACCGGTCTTCCACGATGTACACGATGCCCTTGGAGACCTGGATCTCCTCCGAATCGAGAGGAAGCCGCCAGAATTTCATTTCACCCAATCCCTTACTCCTATTGCCAGGCTATGATTAACTGCGGTCCGCCGAAGCGAGGGTGAATTCTAGGCGATGGTGCCGGCAAGTTCAAGCTAAATCCACAGGGCGAAATAGCATATTTCGGGATTAGGGTACCATATTTCATGGGGGTAATCCTGAAAAAGACCCAACGAGGATCGAAGCTGATATGCATGTGCCTTATCGACGGATTTGATGGATGGCAATGGCCGCGAGTGCGGAGAAGTTTTCGGCCGGTTTCAGGCAGTCCGGTAGTCGAAACATTCCGGGAATCGCTGAAACGGGCGAAATCGCGCACGGTCGATATCAATTTGCATTCAGACCGGTATTCCAGAAGAGCGGAGGAAGGCTTCCCGCGGCAGTGAAGCCGCGAAGCAGCGTGGGAGAGGGTGGGGGCGAAGCGCCCCCACGCGTTTACGGACAAGCCCTAAGGCGTTGTTTCGGACAGATTCGAAGTGCTACCCCCCGGTTTCGGGGAACGGTTTCTCACCAGTTGATCAGGACCTCCTTGCCCCCGGCCCCGGCCAGCACCCTGTAGTTCAAATCCGGGTGCCTGGCGAGAAACGACTGGAGGGGTCTTTTCTCGCTGAAAAGAAAAATCCTGTGTTTTCCTTTCCACTTGTCCATCAGTTCTTTTTCGGTAAGCGTGAGTTTCGGGGCGTCCGGATCCTGCAGGCCGTACCACAGCACTCCGAAGTCGCTGTTCATGACGTAGACCTGGAGGCCGGTGTAGTAGTTGAGGGTCGATCCCTTCTCGTAGAAGTCGTTGATAACGATCATGTCGCCCGGCCGGTAATAGTACTGAATGGTCTTGGCCAGGCTTTTCGAGGAGAGTACGGGCTCGAAGGCGGACATCCCGGAAGTGTAGGAGTGGGTGAGGCCCACCATCATGGCGGCCAGAAACAGGAAGCACACCGTCCACCTTCTCCACAACGCAAACAGCAGGGCGGCAAGCGGCCCCACGATGAGGTACGCGGCGGTCCGCAGCACCAGGGGAGCGAGGTGGGCGAAGGTCGCCGGGGTGAGGTCGTGGAGGTGGCCGAAGGCCAGGTTGTACTGGTCGGGGTGGATGGTAAGCGTGCTGGACAGGCTGCCTCCCGCGGCTCCGTGGTTTCCGGTCCACGCCAGGACAATGAGGGCCGCTCCGGTGCCGACCGATATCACGGCCGTCACTCCAAGGCTCACCACGCCCCATTTGCGGGTCGCCCCTTCGGGAGAGGTCAGGTCGGAGAGCCCTTTGCCGAGCAGCAGGGCGAATGCCGCCAGGGTGGGGAAGGTGTAGTATTCCTGGGTGGTGCCGAAGGTGAAGAAAAGAAGGATCACGAAGATCCACAGGAACAGGAACAGCGATACCGCCGACTGCTTGTCCGTCGGGCGGAGGGTCCTCGGAAAATTGCCTCCCAGCCCCCACACGAAAGCGCTCCACGGGAAAAGCCACACCAGGTGCAGGGCCCAGAATAGCAGGAGCGGCACCGTGTCGTAGTCCTTGGGATAGCGCATCCCGAGGTAGCGCAGCAGGTGCTCCCGGATGAAGTAGAACCACAGGAAATCGCCGTTGGCAAGCGCCGCCGCGATGTGCCAGGGGGCGGCCACCGCCGCGAAAATGACGACCCCGTACCCTATCTGGAGCCGGCGCAGTACTTTCCAATTCCTGGTAAGCAGAATATGGAAAAAGATGATGGCGACCGTGAAAACCACTCCGATCAGGCCCTTGGTAAGAATGGCCAGCGCGGCGGAAGCGTAGAGCCCGGCACAGCGCAGGTCCACCGGCCCGATGCGCCGGGGCGTCTCTTCTTCGTCTACGGCGATCCTCAGGTACATGTACAGGCTGAATGCCAGAAAGAAGGAAAGGATCACGTCCGGGATGAATATCCGGGTGAACGCGAAGGGCCCCAGCGCGGTGAGGATCACCAGCCCCGAGTAAAACCCGCCGTCCTCGCCCCAGTATCGCGTCCCGAACCGCCACACCAGGAGCGCCAGGAAAAGCGAAAACAGCGCCAGAGGAAGCCGGATCGCCCAGTCGTGCAGGCCGAACAGCGAAACCGAGGCCGCGGCCATCCAGTACATGAGCGGGGCTTTTTCCAGGTACCGGATGCCGTTGTCGATATGAAGGGTGGTCCAGTTGCCGGACTGGACCATTTCACGCACCGCTTCTGCGTGGAAAGAATCGGCATCGTCGAACAGGGCGGGGCGGGTGATGGTTCCCAGGTATATGGCCGACCATAAAGCAAGCAGGACGGCGAAGAAGAATAGTTGCTTATGTTTCATCATAATCCAACGGTTAGGGTGTAAAATAGGTCCAATGACGAAGGCCCGGAGCGCGGTGCCGGCACAGAAAGGCCGGGCCGGGCACGAGGCGGTCGGCGGGTGGCGTCAGCCCCCCGCATCGCTCGGAATGCCCGCACGTTTTTTCCTGGATTTTTCCCTGAAAATCAGGAAAAGGTTTCGACTGTAGATAAAGAGGCCGCATCCCTGGCCCATGATGAACACCGGGTCTCTTCTCAGGATCGCGTATATCAACAGGAGCCCGCCTCCGCCCACGCTGAAATACCAGAAAGCGATGGGAATGACGCTTTTGCCCTGTCTTTCGCTCACGATCCACTGGATGAAAAATCTTCCGAAAAAAAGCCCCTGGGCCGTAAAACCCAGAATCAGCACGTAATTGTCCACGCACCATCGCGCGAGATGGTGCACACTGAAAGAATCGATTCCCGCCATTTGCATGCTTCCGTGGAGCGAGATAATAAAAAAAATCCCCGAAAACCGTCTTTTACGGAGAAAAGGGGGACCGGATCGAGCAGGCCGCCGCCGCCCGCCCTTCAGGAAGGGACTGCTGCGTGACGGCGGGTTATTATGGATAGAAAGAGCGGGCTTGAAAAGAGTAAATCTCGACGGCGCGAAAAATCAGTGGCCGGACGGAAAAGGGTAGCGCGGCCGATCCCGGTGGCGCGCCCGGTTTAAACGGCGCCTCCGGGTACTTTTCTTTTCGGCGGGAAGAAAGTATTCTGTCGGGGTGCGATAAGGGGCGGACCGGACGGCACGCCCCGGTTTCAACGGTTGATTCTCTTGAAATGGAAGTCGATGCTGATCCTTGGAATCGAGACCTCATGCGACGAAACGGCCGCCGCCGTCGTCGAGGACGGAAAAACGGTGCTCTCCAACGTGGTGGCCAGCCAGGTGCCCATCCACGGCCCCTACGGCGGCGTAGTCCCGGAGCTGGCTTCCCGGAAACACCTCGAATACATCATCCCGGTGATCGACATGGCGCTCAAGCGCGCGCAGCGTTCGGGAAAAGACCTGGACGCCGTGGCGGCCACACGGGGGCCGGGCTTGGTGGGGGCGCTCCTGGTGGGGTTGAGCGCCGCAAAGGCGCTGGCGTATTCGCTGGCCGTCCCGCTCATTCCCGTAAACCATTTGGACGGCCACATCCAGGCCGCCTTCCTGGGAGGCGAGCAGCCTGACGGACCTTTCGCGTGCCTGGTGGTATCGGGCGGCCATACGGCGCTCTACCGGGTCGAAACGTCCGGGGCCGCCGAACTGCTCGGCGCAACGCGTGACGACGCGGCGGGGGAGGCCTTCGACAAGGTCGCCAAGCTGCTGGGAATCGGCTATCCGGGCGGCATCGCCATCGACAACCTGGCGTCGGCGGGAAATCCCGACGCCTTCAACTTCCCGCGCGCGCTTTTCGAAAAGGATTCCCTGGAGTTCAGCTTCAGCGGGCTCAAGACCGCAGCCGCCAATTTTATCCGAGCGCACGGAGAACCCGCGTCCGAAACATACCCCGGCGGAGCGTATTCCATCCATGACTTTGCCGCCAGCTTTCAGGAAGCCATCGTGGACGTGCTGGTAACCAAAACCATGCGGGCCGCGGACCGGTTCGGTCTCCGCCGGGTGGCGGCGGTGGGCGGCGTGGCCGCCAACGGCAGGCTCAGGCAAAAACTGGCGGAACGGGCCGGGGCCGGGGAAATGAAGTTGTTCCTGCCCCCCGTCAGGTTTTGTACGGACAATGCGGTCATGATAGCCTCGGCCGCCTACCGCATGTGGGTACGTTCCGGTCCTTCCGGGAGCCTGCTAGATGTTGACGCGTTTTCCCGATAAGTGGTATACTGTACTCAGAGTATAAGAAAAATGATTTTTAGGTAAAAAACGTTTTGCATTCTGTGCGCATTTGTGTTAGTGCAAAAAAGTACATGAAATTCCGGAAATTGTGGAATTTTTGATAAACTGACAGGGCAGTGCGTAATTTCTAGTTGAATTGGATTGCGGGCTTTTCTTTCGGCATCTGCTTCGAGTCGAGTTCTTGATGAACGCAGCTCTTCCTGTTAGCACTTCGTGGTTTGGCGTTGATTGCGTCAAGGCCTTTCCGTTCCCGGAAGTCCTTCCGAAGCAGGTCTTTCCCGCTTTTCATTTCAGGTTCGTCCCAGGGCAACAACCTTTTGTTCCGATTAATTCCAATAACTTGATGCTTTTTGCGATCGTGGTTCGCGCTTCGCGAACCCAATCAGTATGACCGGGTGTTCGTTGCAGTTTTCTTGTATAGCAGGATCTGGCGTGAACACTTTCTCTCGTTCCCGCATCTCAGAAACGGAGACTCATTCCGTGATGCAGCAGCCAAATCTGATCCCCGATTATAGTTTCCTGGAAAGAGCCGAAGCGGCGGGGCCTTTCAATGCCGCGCAGTGTTTCCAGTGCCGGAAGTGTACAAACGGGTGTCCGGCCAGTTTCGCCATGGACCTTTATCCCGATCAGGTCATCCGGCTGGCAGTGCTGGGGCGCAAGGAGGAGGTCCTGCAATGCCGGACCATCTGGATTTGCGCTTCGTGCGAGACCTGCACCACACGCTGTCCCAACGAGGTCCGGATCGCCGAGCTCATGGATTATTTCAAAGAGTTTGCCATAAGGGCGGGGGTGGTGCCCGCGCAGCCGCAGGTGTCGTCGTTCCACCAGTCGTTTTTGGAAAACGTCCGGGCTACCGGCGGCCGCGTGCATGAGGCCAGCCTCCTTCCGGCTTACTGGCTGAAGGCAGGCCAGGTCCGAAGCAAGCTCAAGACGGGAGAGCTGAGAAACGAAATCAAGCAGGGGCTGAAGCTTTTGCGCAAGGGGCGCCTGTCTACCGCGCCGACGCTCATCCGGGGCAAAGCCGAGGTGAAGGCCATTTTCCGCTCATCCAAATAAACAGGAGGGGAGGCCATGAAGGTCACGTACTATCCCGGCTGCTCTCTGGAGGGCACTGCCCGCGACTATGCCGATTCAATCGAAGGGATCTGCCGCCTGCTGGGGATCGACCTGGAAGAGATTCCCGACTGGAACTGCTGTGGGGCTACGGCCGCCCACAGCATCAATCACCGGGCCGGTATCGAGCTGCCGGGCAGAAACCTCGATCTTGCCGCATCCCTTTCCAATACCGACATGCTGGTTCCCTGCCCCATGTGCTTCAACCGCCTCAGGACCGCGGCCCGCGAAAAAGAGAGCAACGGCAGTCAGGGCGGGAAAAAGCCGGGGGCAAAAATCCCCAAAATATGGGACATGGCCAACTTCTTCGCCACCGGCCCCATGCTGGAAAAGATCGAATCGCTGGTGACGCGGCCCCTGGAGCGGCTGAAGCTGGTGGCCTATTACGGGTGCATGTCGAGCCGCCCGCCCGCCGTTACGGGCGCCGAGGACTACGAAAATCCCCAGAGCCTGGACAAGATCGCGACAAGCCTCGGCGCAACCGTCATTGATTGGCCCTATAAGACGGACTGCTGCGGCGCGAGCCTGATGATCTCGCGCCCGGACATGGGTCTCAAGATGTCCGCCAAGATCCTGGAGATGGTGCGCCGGGTGGGGGCCGAAGCCGTCGTGGTTTCCTGCCAGATGTGCCAGGTAAACCTGGATATGTACCAGGAGAGGATGGAAGCGGAACTGGGAAAGATGTTCGGGCTTCCGATCATCTACTTCACGGAGCTGATCGGCGTGGCCGCCCAGGTACCCGAGACCCCGGGCTGGCTTTCCCGGCATTTCGTGGATTCCCTGGCGCTGCTGCGCAGGCACCGGCTTATCTGATCGATACTTGAGAATTTCACCGTCATCTTATGTGCAAGGAAAAGGTGGAGGAAATGGGGCAGGGACCTAAGATAGGGGCAGTTGCCGTCATCGGTGGCGGAATAGCCGGAATCCAGAGTGCCCTGGACATCGCCAACTCCGGGTTCAAGGTCTACCTGATTGAGGAGCAGCCATACATCGGCGGTGTTATGGCGCAACTGGACAAGACATTTCCCACCAACGACTGTTCGTCCTGCATGATGGGACCGAAGCTGGTGGAGCTTGCCGGCCACCGCAACATAGAAATACTTACCAAAACCATCGTCGAAAAGCTGGAGGGCGAGCCCGGAAACTTCAAACTCACCCTGAAGCGCATGCCGCGCTACGTGCGGGAGGACAAGTGCACGGGCTGCGGGACCTGCGCCGAGAAATGCCCGACGGCCGCCGTCGACGAATTCAACATGGGGCTGGGGGGCAGGAAGGCGATTTATAAATCCTACGCCCAGGCCATCCCCGGGGCGTTTACCATCGATGCGTCCCTGTGCCGCAACTTTCAGCCCGGAAAGAAGTGCGGCGTATGCGCCAAGGTGTGCAAGGCCGGCGCCATCGACTACAAGCAGCAGGAACAGGTGGTGGAGCTGCCCACCGGGGCGGTGATCCTGGCTCCCGGCTTCAAGGTGTTCGACGCCAAAAAAACGCCGGCTTACGGCTACGGCAGGTGGCCCAACGTCATCACCAGCCTGGAATACGAACGCATCCTGTCCGCGGCCGGTCCGTTTCAGGGACACATCCAGCGCGTCTCGGACGGAAGAGCGCCCAAGCGGATCGCCTGGATCCAGTGCGTGGGGTCGCGGGACAGCTCCATCGGGCAGGACTATTGCTCCTATGTGTGCTGCATGTACGCCACCAAGCAGGCGATGATCACCAAGGAGCACGAAGCCGATATCGACACCACCATCTTCTATATCGACATGCGCGCCCAGGGGAAGGGGTTCGACCGTTTCTACGAACGGGCGCGCGATGAGACCGGGGTGCGGTTCGTGCGGTCCATGATCTCCAGGATCGTCCCGGTGCCCGAAACCGGCGGGCTGATGGTCGGCTATTCCGACGAGGAAAACGTGATGCGCGAAGAGGCGTTCGACATGATCGTCCTGTCGGTGGGCCTCTGCGCCAATCCATCCACCGCCGAACTCGCCGGCCGGCTGGGCGTGGACCTCAACGCCTTCGGATTCACCAAGACCGATCCCATGGACATGGTGCTGACCTCGCGGCCCGGGGTTTTCGTGTGCGGTGTGTCGCAGGGCCCCAAGGACATTCCCGATTCGGTGCAGCAGGGCAGCAGCGCGGCCGCTTGCGCCACGTCTCTTCTAAGCGATGCCAGGGGCACCCGGATCGAGCCGCCTCCCACCTACGAGGAACGGGATGTTCGCGGCGAGAAGCCCAGGATCGGCGTTTTCATCTGCCACTGCGGCATCAACATCGCGGGGGTGGTGGACACGGAAGCGGTGGCGAACTATGCCAAGACACTTCCGGGCGTCGAGTACGCCGACCACGTCATGTTTGCCTGTTCAACGGACCAGCAAAGCGAGATCATCCGGGTTGTCAACGAGCACAAGCTCAACCGGTTCGTGGTGGCCTCCTGCACGCCCCGCACTCACGAGCCGCTGTTCCGCAATACGCTCAAGCAGGCGGGGCTCAACCAGTACCTGTTCGAACTGGCCAATATCCGCGAGCAGGACTCCTGGGTCCACCAGGGCGAACACGCGCTGGCGACCGATAAGGCCAAGGACCTGGTGCGCATGGCGGTGTCCAGGGTCAGCCTGCTGGAGCCTCTCTACGATTTTTCCTACTCGGTGGAGCAGCGGGCGCTGGTGATCGGCGGAGGGCTGGCCGGGCTTACGGCCGCCGCCGCGGTGGCCGATCAGGGCTTCCCGGCGGTCCTGGTGGAAAAAAGCGCCGAGCTTGGCGGAAACGCCAGGACGCTTTTCTTTACCGACGAGGGGGCCGAGCCGGCGAAATACGTCCGGGAACTGATCGCGCGGGTGAAATCCGACCCGCTGATAACGGTTTACACGGAGGCCGAGGTTACGGCGGTGAAGGGGGCGTGCGGCAACCTTGTGAGCACCATCTCGGTCGCCGGAAAGGAAGTGGAAATCGCGCACGGGGTGGGGATCGTGGCTACCGGCGGGGAGGAATACAAGCCGACGGAATACCTGTACGGCCAGGACCCCAGGGTAGTCACCCAGAAGGAATTCGAGAAGATGCTGGTAACGGACCCGGATGCCGCGCGGAAGCTTTCCGATGTGACCATGATCCAGTGCGTCGGGTCGCGCGAGCCGGAAAATTCGTATTGCAGCCGCGTGTGTTGCGCTGCGGCGGTGAAAAACGGTCTGAAGCTCAAGGAACTCAACCCGAAGGCGAATATCTCGGTCCTGTACCGCGACATGAGGACATTCGGTTTTAAAGAACTCGGTTACCAGGAAGCCCGGCGGCAGGGAGTGCGGTTTTTCAGATACGACGAGGACGCCAAACCGGAAGTGAAAACCAATGGAGGCAGCCTTGAAGTGAGGATTGTCGATTCGCAGTTGATGCGCCCGGTTTCCATCCGGACCGATTTGCTGGTGCTCAGCGCCGCGATCCGTCCCTCCGCCGGCACCCGAAAGCTGGCGGAAACACTGCGGCTGCCCCTGGACCAGGACGGCTTCTTCTTGGAGGCGCACCTGAAGCTGCGGCCGCTTGATTTTGCCACGGCCGGTTTTTTCCTGTGCGGCCTGGCCCAGGGACCGAAATTTGCCAACGAAGCCATTGCACAGGCGCGCGGTGCCGTGTCACGGGCCGCCACCATTCTTTCACAAAAGGAGATCGTGGCCGAAGGCGTCATTACGCAGGTAGACCCGGCACTCTGCCGGGGGTGCGGAGAATGCGAGGAGACGTGCCTTTTCGGCGCCATCAAGGTCACGGAAACGGAAGGCGGGAAAAGACAGGCGGTGGTGGCGCAGGCGCTGTGCACCGGCTGTGGCGCGTGCAACGCCGCCTGCCCCACGGGAGCTGCTTCGCTCGCACACTTCCGCGACCGCCAGATAAAGGCGGTGATCGCGGCTTCCGGCGAGCAGTAGAGCGGTTTGCGGGGCCGGGCGGGTTGCCCGTGCCCATGGCGCGGGAACGCGTCCATCGGCAGGTGTTGTAGAGCAGGTCTCAAAGCTAACCGCTGAAAGGCTGGGAATTTCGATGCCCGACAAATTCGAACCTAGGATCGTCGCATTTGTTTGCAACTGGTGCGCGTACGCCGGGGCCGACCTGGCCGGGGTGTCAAGGATGCAGTACCCGACCAACGTGCGGCTCATACGCCTGATGTGTTCCGGCAGGATGAACCACGGATTCATCCTGAACGCGTTCGAGGCCGGAGCCGACGGGGTGATGGTGTCCGGCTGACACATCGGTGACTGTCATTACCTGGGAGGTAATGAGAAATGCAAGAAAGTCGTCGATGAGACCCATGCGATTCTGCGGCTCCTCGGGGTTGACGAGCGATACCTTCGTCTGAAATGGATTTCGGCCTCCGAAGGCAACATTTTCGCGGAGGAGATGCGATCTTTCACTCAATTGCTGAGGGAATTGGGCAGAAACCCGCTGGCCGAGGCGCCTGCCCCGGAGACGACCGCGAAGCCGGCGAAGGCTGCCGCCGGCTGATCGAAACGCTTGGGATGGAACAGGCTATGAAACTTAGCAAGGAACAGATCGATTATTGCATGGAGTGCGGGGTCTGTACGGGAAGCTGTCCGGTCAGCAGGGTTCTGCCCGATTTCTCTCCACGGCAGATGATCAAGCGGTCGCTCATGGACCGCGACGAGACGGTCATCCAGGGAAGGGATCTGTGGGCGTGCCTTACCTGTTCGAGGTGCAGTGCGCGCTGCCCGGTGCAGATCGATTTTCCCGTGTTCCTGCGCGGCTTCCGGGAACAGGCCCGCAGCGAGGGGAACCAGCCGCAGTTGAGCCACCACGGCACCTTGCAGGCGATTGCGGCCCTCCAGACCAGGCACATCAGCCAGAAACGCACCGGGTGGGCGGAAGAGGCCGGCGCTTTCCGGTCCCAGGGCGAGTATTTTTACTTCGTGGGGTGCGCCCCTTACTTCGAGGCCGCCCTGAAATACGGTGCCACCGCGCTCGAGACCTCCAGGAGCGTCCTGAAGCTCCTCAACCGAATGGGAATCGAACCGGTGATCAGCGACGAGGAACGCTGCTGCGGCCACGACGCCCTGTGGAGCGGAGATGAGGCCACCTTTCGCCGGCTGGTTTCCATCAACCTGGACGTCATCGCCGCTTCCGGCGCCCGGACCGTGATTTTCAGTTGCCCGGAAGGCTATACTACCTTCAAGGAAGAGGTGCCGAAGTTTTTCGGCGAGCTTCCCTTCGAGGTCCTGCACATAAGCGAATTCCTGGCGCGCGAGCTTCCGGCCGCAAAGGTATCGTTCCGCCCGGCCGAAAACGGCACGGGCACGGTGACCTACCAGGATCCGTGCCGGCTGGGAAGACGGGCCGGGATTTACGAACCGCCCAGGGACCTGCTCAAACTCATCCCGGGGATCAGGTTCGAAGAAATGGCCCTTAACCGGGAAAACTCGGTGTGTTGCGGCACCAGCGCCTGGATCGAATGCTCCAGTTGTTCGAAGGCCATGCAGGTCGAGCGGCTGCAGGAGGCCATGGCGACGGGGGCCACAACGCTGGTGACGGCCTGCCCCAAGTGCAGGATTCACTTCACCTGCGCCGAGCAGAATACCGATATTTCAATTAAAATCGCTGACTTGTACTCGCTGCTTTTGGAGCACGTCGAATAGCGGTAAACCTCGGAAGGAGATCACGTTCGTGAATCGGGATGTCCTTGTGATCGGCGGAGGCATTGCGGGCATGCAGGCCTCTTTGGACCTGGCCGAAATGGGATTCCAAGTTCACCTTGTGGAACGGCTTCCCACAATCGGCGGGAAAATGGCACAGCTCGACAAAACATTTCCCACCAACGACTGCGCCCTCTGAATCCTGGCGCCCAAGCTCATGGATGTCGGGCGACATCCTAGGATTCGGCTCCTGGCGTACTCGGAAGTGGAAAATGTCGAGGGAGAACTGGGCAATTTCCGGGTGACCGTGCGAAAGAAGGCCCGCTACGTAAACGAGGCGAAATGCACCGG
>LUZZ01000266.1 GCA_001603845.1 Syntrophobacterales bacterium Delta_01
TCCCGGAGATAATCGGCCTCCGGGCACCTCAACTCATGACCGAGTTCGGACAATCGCTCAATCCGGACTATGCATTTGTCCTGAACTTTTGCGGGCAAGTGATCGAGCCACTCCAAGATCGGCGAACTCCCGTCATCTTCTGCAAAAAAGAGAACCTCTGTTTCCGGCATGCCTCTCTCCAAAATGAAGATAGGCCATCCATAGCAAAATTGCGATATCCAGCCAAGCAAAAAATCGCATTTTTGCGATATTCTAAGAGCATCTGGAACTCGGAGAATGGTCCGAAAGTAGTCCGATAGCGGAGAAGCTCCTTGGAACCTATTGAAATCGTCGCTGAAATTTTCAGCCCTGATGGTTCAAATCCTCTCGTCCCGACCATTAAGTCCAAAAGCCCCAAAAATTCAGCCCCTTCCAGATCGATGGAAGGGGCTTTTTTTTCCAAGGCGACCGGCTGGCTTCCGGGAGCATCCTTCCGATGGATTCATCGCCTCCCCCTCGTTGCACTTTCCCGCGGTTTCGGACGGGAAAAGTGCAAAAAATGGTCGATAGAGTGCGGTTCGTGTAACCGATAACCGGTTTTCAATCGTCTAAACCCACAGAAGGACATGCTTCCGCAAAGTGGCACGGGTTATGCTCTTTATTTCGGGCGGCATATTTGACGATTAACCTTGAACCGACCCTCCGGACCTTTGAAGGGGGGAACTTTCAGTAGGAGGAGATCATGATATCTCGAAAGATCATCGTAGCCCTGGCATTGGTGTTCATGCTGGCCGGCTGTGCCGGTATGACCAGGTCGGAACAGAACGTCCTGGGAGGGGGAGCGGTCGGAGCCGGTCTCGGCGCGGCCATCGGCGCCGCCGCGGGTGGGAACCCCGCGATGGGTGCCGCCATCGGAGGCGCCGCCGGTCTGGTCGGCGGAGCGCTCAAGGATTCGTGGGAAAGAAACAACGGGTACTATGACGGGTATTACGACCGAAGCTACCCGCCTCCGAGGCGCTATTACGAGCCGGCGCCTTACTGAGAAAAGTTTCGGCTTTCCATGGATCGAACCCCGTTCCCGGAAAGTGCGGGCCGGTTGTTGATCACCAAAAAAGGCAGGGCTGTCGGCCCTGCCTTTTTGTTTGCCCGCACAACGCGGTCGTCCGGCCGCGCAACGGCCGGGGGGCGGGGGCGATGTTGTTGACTTTAAGTTCCTCCCCCTTGATGGGGGAGGCCAATGCTGTTGACTTTAGGGCTACGCTCCGTGAACTCCCCTCCCTTGGCGGGAGGGGCAGGGGGAGGGGGTTGATATCGCTCAGTTTTTCACCCCCACCCTGCCCCATCAAGGGGGAGGAGCTTAAAGTCAACGACATTGATGGGGGAGGCCGGGCGGGGGTGGGGGTGCTTTTCAGCGAACGTCCATCGCCAGGGAATCCCCGTGTATCTTTTCCCATTCATCGACGTAGTGAGCCGACTCCTCGATATGTTCCCGCATCAGTCTTTCGGCCAGGTCGGAATCGCGTTCCTCGAACACGTCCACCAGCTTCATGTGCTGCGCCAGGGCGCTTTTCAGGCGCGGATAGAACGCCGACGTCCGAAAGCGGATCAGTTTTATGTGGTCGAAAAGTCCCCTGGAGATCTCGATCAGGGTGCCGCACCGGCTGCGTTCGAGAATGAATTCGTGGAACTGGATATTTGCCTTCGAAAATTCGAAACGCTGTTCGGTAAGAGAACTGTCTGAAAAATGGGCGAACATTTGTCGCATCGTATCGAAATCTTCCGGCGAGAAATTATGGGTGGCCAGCCGGGCCGCCATTCCTTCGAGAGTCGCTCGCACCATCAGGATACAGAGAATCTCTTCCCTGGTCTTCTTGGCGACGAAAACTCCCTTGTACGGCACCACCTGGAGAAAGCCCTCGGCAACGAGGCGGTTGATGGCTTCCCTTACGGGCGTCCTGCTCATATTAAGCTTTACCAGTAGCTGCTTTTCGTCCACCCTGCTGCCCGGAAGCATTTCCTCGATGTCCGAGGTGAGTATATACTCCTTGATTGCCTCATAAGCTTTTTCGCTCAGACGCGAATGGGGAGCAAGATTCGTTTCCATAGTTGAGAGTCCTGAATTGAAGTCGGTACCTGGAAAATCCCGTTAGACAAAAAATCTGTATTTAGCGGTCCTGTCACGTTCAACCTGAGAGATGATCGCGCTTCGCCTGCTCGTCGGCTTCCGGAAACATATAAGGCATATACCAGATATCTTCGGCCTCGTCCAAGGCTAGTTCCGCTCCTTGTGCAGTCGGCAAACCGGCTTCGATCCAGGCGAAATTCCCCCCTTCCGGGACGGAGACCGGTACTGCATTCTCCTGAAATTTCTTGCGGCAGGGTGTGGCGATACGGCATCGTCGGATGTGGGGATGAGTATATCAGCAACCGGGAACTTGGGCAAAGCCAACCTGGAGCGGATTGCGCGTTGCCGGTGAGCACGGTCGGGGGTTAGACAAAGTCAAGCGACATCCGGGACAGGACTTCTTCCAGCCGGAGCGCTTCGTTCAGGATCGCCCGGGCGTATATTCCG
Organism: Syntrophobacterales bacterium Delta_01; assembly: GCA_001603845.1. Classification (GTDB taxonomy): domain Bacteria; phylum Desulfobacterota; class Syntrophobacteria; order Syntrophobacterales; family Syntrophobacteraceae; genus SbD1. Next base: position 2,552 of record LUZZ01000266.1, read on the forward strand.
GGCTGGGAGCCGGGGTCCAGCGAATCGGCCAGCCTTCGGGCGAAGCCGCCCACGGCCGTGAGGGGATTTCGTATCTCGTGGGCCACCGCCTGGAGGGTGTCCGACACCGTTTTGGACTTCAGGTCGATGGAGGCGAAAGAAGGCAGTTTTTCAGGGAACTGCGGCGCGGAATACTGGGAAATCTTCCGGGAAATCCGCACCAGCGCGCGGTTGGCGTTTTCCATTACCTCCATCAGGTCCTTCTTCTTGTCCACTTCCAGCTTCAACCCGTGCGCGATCGTTTCCACTCCGGCAAAGGTTTCGATAACGATCTCGTGGATATCCTCGTGGCTCAGGCAAAGGATTCGCGCCGCTTCCGAATAGAAGGTGCGAAAGGCCCCGGACTGGCTGCTGAGAACAATTTTCGAAAAAAGCCTCGCCAGGCCGCACACGGCGCACAGCACCGACCGGGCGGAAAGGCATGCCGGTTCGCCGAGAAACTTCTGGCATTCGACGATGTGGGCGGGAAATCTCCAGTAGCTCAGCGCCGCCGTCCCCACCTCCCGGTGGTCGATGCCGTGGGCCGCCCGCTCGTTTTCCAGGATCTCCCCCAGGGGTTCAAGGTCCAGTTTCAGCGGGTTGGACCTGCCCTTGACGAACAGGTCGAAGAAGATGGGCAGCCCGATTTCCATGGTGATCGCGCTCAGGAAAGCCTCCTCCGGGTTGGCCACCCCGGAGCGGCGGGCGAGCGCCCTGGCGGCCAGTCCGCGGTACAGGGAGACGCGCCAGAACAGTTCGTAGTCGAACTGTTCGACCCGGCCCATGGGAAAAGCCCCCCGCAGTGAAACGGACAGGGCCATCAGCTTTATCTGGTTGAAGCCCAGGCGCATCACGGCGTGCGACAGCGAGGCCGCGGGGCGGCCGGTCCCGAAAAACGGGCTGTTGGCGAGATTGACGAGGCGGACGGTGAGGGCCGGGTCCTTTTCGATCAGCGAGACAATCTGTTCCATGGAAGAATCGTCATCGGAGGCAAGCTCCAGGAGCTTCACCGCGATGGTCGACAGGGGCGGCAGTGCGTAGCCCGATTCGAGCTGATCGATAATTTTCATTGAGGTGTCTTCCACATGCCCACGCCGTGGGATTCGCAATTTTCTCGGATGCCTGTCGATGGTTACAAAGCCGCCGTGCGCGCCTCCCGCGCAGGTTGGCGGCGTTCGGGCGCCCGGCCGCGCCCCGCAATCCCATTTTACGCCTCATAGGATGAATCGGTACGAACCTGTTCCACCGTTAGCCCAAACCGCTTTTTCACACAAATGCCGGGCCCCGTGCCGGGATAGAGCGGGGGCCGGCGGAGTTTTTGCCCCGGAGAAGCCGCATCGCAATCCATTCAGTTATCGCGCCTCCGGTTTCCAGAAAGGTGTTGAAACCGGGGGGAGCCTGTGCTAGGAACTCAAAGATTCGGGTGGCATTTCGCTGTGGAACTTCAAATTCAGGGAGAGACGGGATGAACTGGGCATGGCGCTTTGGGATGATCGTCCTTTCGGGTGTTCCGGCAATAATCGGCGGCGGCATTACCTGGGGGTTCACTGAAAGCTGGACCGCCGTGGGCATATGGGAAGCAATCCTGCTGGTCCTCCTGATAGCGACCCTCATAAAGGGCGGTAAGGGGACGGGAGCGGCCGGGGCCCACTGATGGAATGCAAACAGGAACAAAACGCCGCCAACTGTGCCTGTACCTATAGCGGTTGTCCGAAAAACGGCCTGTGCTGCGAGTGCATTCGGTACCATCTCAAGGCCAGGCAGTTGCCGGGGTGCTGTTTCCCGCCCGACGCCGAGCGGACCTACGATCGCTCCTTTGAACATTTTGCGCGGCTGGTTGCGGCAAAGAAGGTGTGACCCAGCCGGTCCCGGTTAGACGGCGATAGCCTCCTCCTTGCTGAAGCTCATCTTTTCGCTGCACGGCGTGCAGTAACCGGCTTCGTTCAGGCATTCGTCGCAATGCAGCGTGCCGCAGAGCGTGCAGGTTTTCGCGGCGTGCTGCTTAACTTCCGGCGGCATCGCGCCGCATCGTTTGCAGTCAATGTACTGCTCTTCCATCGTATCCTCCTGCATATTCCGGATTTTTCAAATACGTTCCAGCGTCAGTCCATGGACAGGCGTGCTTCCAACTCGTTTATTCCCGGCTCGATCCCGTCGCGCACCGCCAGGCGGATACAGGTGAGCATGCTGATCTCACCGTGCGGCGTGATCCCCAGTTTCCAGTGGACCATGGATTCGAGCATCATCTTGGCGTCGTTTACCAGCCCCATGGCCGGTATGAGCAGCTCCTCGAAATATACGTCCTTTTCGGTGTAGAGCCTGCATTTGTTGATCTCGTGCCATGCGGTGGCCAGTTTTTCGATAATGTCCAAAGCGTCTATCGTATGGTCGATGATCTCGTTATTTATGAAGATAAGCAGTTCACGCGCCCTGTTAAGGTGTTGTACGGCCAGGATCAAACTGCCGCGGTCCATGCGGCATGTGGTGTCCGCGTCGTATTGGTTCACTTCCATGGATGGACCTTTTCTTTCCGGGGCGGAGCCCGCCCTCGCCGGTAATGTTTCGAGATCGTTCGGGCAAATCAAAATCCGGGACGCGACCTATCTATGAATGGTAAGGCGTTGCGGGATTATTTCAATCAAGGGCCGGGAAAACGCGCCCAACCGACCGTGCCCGCCCTACCGAACCGGCGGAATTTATAAGGCAAAATGAGAGGATCAGTCCCGCGGACGGTCTTCGTCCTGCGGGGCGGGGTTCGGATCGGGCGGTGAGTTCAGGGCGACGAGAAAAATCACGAGCGACACGAAAAGCGTGATGCAGGAGATCGTCAACGCCAGGGACCTCCCGTGCCACAGCCCGTCGAACCAGCGGCACAACTGGTCCGCCAGCACGTTCATCTTGCCGCCGTAGACCTCCAGGTTGTGGACGTAGCGCTTCGAGTTCTCGAAGTGGATCTCCTGGTTGTCGGCGGCGTTGCCCGCGGTCAGGTAAACGGACGCGGCGCTCCCCAGGCCGATCAGGAGTACGATGACGGCGATGATATACAGGCGCTTTTGCACGTTGGCGGTGTTGTTGTTCATGATCGCTTCCGTTTTCGTGTCCCGGAAAATTCCAAAAATGATGGGGGAATACAACATTTCATCGAGCTAAAGAAAAGAGAAATTTTCCGAACCGTCTTTCCTCTTTCGCCCTCAAGGTGCGGGAAGCGGGCGCGGCCCGGCGGCATGCGATTCGATGTTCGCCGCCTCCGTCACCGCCCGTGCGTGGAAGTGGCAGGTAAGGTCCGCGCAGCCGGCAAATCCCAGTTCCACGTCCAGGTACCAGGCGCTCGTGAACGTGCAGCGGTCGCAGCTCCACAGCAATTTTTGCCGCCGGTCGAAAACGGGGGCGATGCAGTCCCGGAAGTCCAGGCCGGGCGGCCTCGTGATGGAGAGCAACTCTTCGATGGTCGGGAGCCGCCACCGGGAGCAGCCTCCGAACGACGCCGCGTTGAGGCGTTGAATATACCCGCCGGCGCTTTCCCGGTCCAGCGGATCGGAGGTCCCGGATGCCTGCCAGGCCAGGCCGGCCGAACGGTCGAAGACGATCGAACCGTCCGCCGAAACGGCGGGGTCGGTCTCCGGGTAGCGAAGAGGGCGCATGAGGCCGTCGCACCCGAACAGTTGCGGAGCGTTTTCGGCGCGGACCTTTACGGGCGTGCTCCGGATCTTGAAGCGCACCGGACCTTGCGGGCCGTCGGGCGTCAGGACCGTGGCGCGGCAGAAATTTTCCTTTTTGGCCGCCCAGGCAAGCGCAAGTTCTTCCAGGCCGGCGAGCATTTCGTCGGCCGAGGCGAACCGCCGGGCGGGTTCCGGCGCGATTGCTCTCTCGACGAACCGGTCCCAGGCGGGGTCCGCGTCCGGGTGGCAGAGGCTGGGCCTTTGCGGTCCGTCTTCCGGCAAAAGCCCGGTGAGCATCCGGTGTACGATCACCCCGGCCGAATAAAGGTCCGCGCGGACGTCCACCGCATCCGGGTTTCGTTCCTGTTCGGGAGCGGCGTAAAAGGGCGAGCCGATCACCAGGTGAGGCGGCCGGGCGAGCTTTTCGCCCCGGACCCGCGAGAAGCCGAAATCGCAGATCTTGATCTCGTCTTCATCCGATACCATGAGGTTGCCCGGTTTTATGTCGCGGTGCACGATGCCGGCCCGTCCCAGGCGGGAAAGTCCGGCAAGAAGGCGGCGCGTGTAGTGGATCGTCTTGTCCAGGCTCAGGAGCCGCGACGGAAGATCGGGGCGGTAGGCTTCGCCGATGATCCGCCCCAGGTCGCGGTAATAGTATTCCATGGTGAAGAAGGGCTCGTTTTCGTGAAAATCGAAGTCGTGGATTTCGACGATATGAGGGCTTCGAAGCGAGGCAATGGTCAGGGCTTCGGAGATGAAGCGCTCCCTCACCGCTTCCCGGCCCAGAAGGCTCACCAGGTTGGGGTGAGGGGAGAGCAGCTTCAGGGCGACCGTCTTGCCGATAACCGGGAGGTGCGCCTTGTAGACCACGCTCATGCCGCCCTTGCCCAGGAGCCCGCAAACCGTGTATTTCCCGATCTTTTTCACCGCCGCAATCCCTCGTAGCCTCGTAGAAACGCTGTTGGCGCGGGTTTTAAGCCGTCCCGCCCGGTTATGCTAGCTCGCGCGGCCCCTTCCGGCAACTGTTTTGCCCGGACCGGTCCGGAAAATACCCAAAAGTCTCCGGCCATGCGATACACTATGCGGCGGTTCCCGCGTCGAGGTAGGGAGGGCGCAGCATGGACCGTGCCCACTGTTTCGGGTGAAAAGAGGTGGACGCAATGAATGAGGGCTGGTGCCGAACGTGGGGCTTCACAAATCAAGGCAAGACCACCAAAATCGTCATTCCCGCGGCGCTTTTGGGCGGGAATCCGGTGTCTTGCCGCTGGTCCCCAAAAATTTGGGCAACAACCCCCGTGGAACAGCGGGCAATAACCGCCTCCCGGATCACCGGACCGATGGATATAGGGCATTGGGGAGAATACCCGCATTGCTGCACGGCTTAATGACCACAACATTCGCAAAAGTCTTCCGAAAGCCGGCCGGGCTGGTCCTGCTGCTCGCCTTCTGCCTTTTCTTCGCGCCGCATCCTGCTTCCGGCGGGGATTTTACTCCCGTAACCGGTCCCTGCCGGCTGGCCTTCCCGCGCGACCACGCGGCCCATCCCGGTTACCGCATCGAATGGTGGTATTACACGGGGGACCTGGAATCCAAAACGGGGGAGCGGTTCGGGTTCCAGCTCACTTTTTTCAGGGTGAGGACCACCGCCGACGAGTCCCGCTGGCCGGAGCCCCGGTCGGCATGGCGAACGGACCAGGTGTTCGCCGCCCATGCCGCGGTATCGGATTTTTCTACGGGCAGGTTCCTGACCGCCGAAACAATGTACCGGGCGGCCCTCGGTCTTGCGGGTACGACGGCGGCCGGGAATGAATTCCGGGTCTTTACGGGCGGCTGGCATGCCGAAATCACCCCCGGTGCGCACCGGCTCGCCGCGTCGGCCCCGGATTTTTCGTTCGACCTCCAGCTCGTGCCCGAAAAACCGCCCGTACCGCACGGAGACTCCGGCTACACCCGGAAGGGGGAAGCCGACGACGAGGCGAGCTGCTACTATTCGATCACTCGGCTCCGGACTTCCGGGAAATTACGGGCGGGCGGCAAGGAAATGGACGTTTGCGGAACGGCCTGGATGGACCACGAGTTTTCGAGCGCGCCTCCCGATGCGGAGCTATCCGGCTGGGACTGGTTCAGCCTGCGCCTGTCGGACGGACGTGACCTGATGCTGTATCTCATGCGCAAAAAGGACGGCTCGTTGAGCCCGGTTTCCAGCGGGACCCTGGTGGACGGGAGCGGAAAAAGCTCGAACCTTTCCTTTGAAGACTTCCGGGTGACCACCCTCGATACCTGGAAAAGTCCGCACACCGGAGCGGTGTATCCCGCCGCGCGGCTCATCGAAGTTTTTCCGGCCGGCCTTCGGCTGCAAATCGAGCCCGAGATGCGCGACCAGGAAGTGCAAAGCCCCCGGAGCACCCGCGTCACCTACTGGGAAGGGGGCGTTTCGGCCAAAGGGACCGCTGCCGGCGCCGGTCCTGTTTCCGGACAGGGCTACATGGAACTGACCGGCTATGCCGGCGATGTGAATTTTTAGGTGCCGCCGTTTCAGCGCGAAGGCGGGAAAATTCAAAAAATTCAGATGCACCAACAAAAAAATCCCGCCGTTTTTAACCGGCGGGACCGTACAAATCCAAATGCTGGTGCAAAAATTCCGAATCCCGGCGTGCAATCACCTGCCCGGTGCGGTTTTTCGAACCGTGAATTCCCGTAAATTACCGGATCGGCGACGACCGGCTAAATGGGTTTCATGGGATGAGCGAGATGGCCGGCAAGAACCGAAACGGCGGAGGCGGCCAGGTAGGCGGCGGGAACGGCCGCCGGCCTGAAAACGGCATATCCGGGCCTGCTCATGATCCGGTGCAGGAACTTGCTGTGCAGCGCGTGCCCGCCCTTGCGGACTTCGAAATCGCCGAGCACGTACATGCCGGTCAGCGCCAGGTCGCCGAAAAAGTCCAGGATCTTGTGCCGGACACACTCGTCCACGTACCGGAACCCGTCCACGTTCAGCAGATCGTTTTCTCCGAACACCACGGCGTTGGAAAGCGATCCACCCCGGATCAGGCCCATGTCCTGGAGTTTCTGGACGTCTTTCAGGAAGCCGAAAGTCCTCGCCCTGGCGATGTCGGTCCCGAAATTTCCGTTCTCATGCGTCCACGAAAATTCCTGCTTTCCGACCATCGGGTGCGGGTAATCGATCTGGTAGCGCACCTTGAACCGGTCACAGGGCTTTGCCTTTATGTACGCATCGCCGTCCTGGATCACGATGGGCTTCTGGATGGCCAGAAAGTTACGCGGAGCATCCAGCTCACGCAGGCCGGTCTTTTCGATAAGCCTCAGGTAATGAGCGGAACTGCCGTCGAAAATGGGCACTTCGGGGCCGCCTACTTCCACGAGCACGTTATCCACACCGCTGCCGTACAGAGCGGCCATGAGGTGCTCCACCGTGGAAATTTCAACTCCATCGAACCCGATGGTGGTGGCCTGGAAGGTGTTGACGACCAGATGAAAATTGGCTGGAATAGTCGGGAAATCAAGCAGGTCCATCCGGCGCAGACGGATACCGTAGCCCGCCGCCGCGGGTTTCAACCTCAACGAAACCACGCGGCCGGAGTGAAGCCCGATACCGCTGCAATAGACCTCCTGCGCGATCGTATGCTGCTTATGGAATGAATATTTCACGCCCCAACCCCTCCTCAGCCCGTCTTTTCAAGCATCATTTGTGCCATAATCCCAGATCATGACGACTCCGGCGAATTCTTCCTCCGGAAACGGGCTGAGACGCACTTTTACACACATCGTCGGCAAATATCAAGTTTTAATGACTTATTTTGATTTGATGTCAAGGTGTTACATTAATGATACAGACATGGGGGAGGTGTATCATTAATGCAACAACGAATGATTTCAGCCACTGGCCTGAAGTCCGGATTCATGGACGCAATGTAATGCATGTGCCGGAATAAGTGAATAGCATAAAACTTCATATTATTGGTTCCGGAACTCGAAAAACCTTCCCGGGAGGCCGGGCCGGCCCTGCCGGTCCGGCCTCCCGCGGCCTCACAAGCCGCTTGATTATTGATACCGAATATTTGATACTTGCCCGCGCGGGTACTTATTTGATTTCGAGGAAATTCAGGAGCTTTGGAAATGAGAACAGACCAGTTTCCCCCGGACATCCGGCCCCGTGTCGTGCCGGAGGTCCGGGGCGACTATTTTTATCGGTGCCTGGGGTGCGAAAGCCGGTTCGGGATCGAAAAACTGCTCTATACATGCCCGAAGTGCGGTTCGGTCCTGCTCATAGAAGACGGCGAGTGGGACGAACTCAAAAAGACCCCCGGCTCGAAGTGGCGCGAGATATTCGACTACCGGCGCATGCTGAACATTGCGGGCCTCAGCGGAATCTACCGGTTCCACGAACTGATCGGGTCGATCATCCCCGTGGAAGACATCATCTACCTGGGGGAGGGGCATACCCCGGTGGTGGCTGCGGGCGATGCGCTGTGCGAATGGGCGGGGGTACATTTTCGTTTCAAAAACGACGGCCAAAATCCGAGCGCCTCGTTCAAGGACCGGGGCATGGCCAGCGCCTTCAGCTATCTCAACTACCTGATCAAAAGGCGCGGCGTGAAGGACGTGCTGGCCATCTGCGCCTCCACGGGCGATACTTCGGCTTCCGCCGCGCTCTATGCGTCCTATCTTGCGGGCAACGTCAAGTCCGCCGTGCTCCTTCCCCAGGGCAAGGTGACTCCGCAGCAGCTAAGCCAGCCTCTGGGCAGCGGCGCCCGGGTGATCGAAATCCCCGGAGTTTTCGACGACTGCATGAAGGTGGTCGAAGAGCTTTCGGAAAATTACCCGGTGGCGTTGATGAACTCCAAGAATGCCTGGAGAATCCTCGGCCAGGAATCCTACAGCTACGAAATAGCCCAGGAGTTCGATTACGAGGTGGGCCATCTGGCCGTTGTAGTGCCCATCGGAAACGCCGGAAACATCACCGCGGTAATGGCCGGCTTCCTGAAACTCCACGACCTGGGGATCATCAATTCGCTTCCGGCGATCATCGGAGTGCAGTCCGAACACGCCAACCCGGTTTTCCTGTATTATGTGGAACCTGAAGCCTCCAGGCGGAAGTTTCGCCCGGTCCAGGTCCGCTCCAGTGTGGCCCAGGCCGCCATGATCGGGAACCCGGTCTCCATGCCGCGGGTGATCAAGCTGGTCGAACGGTACCGGGGCATCGCCGGCGAGGATTCGGTCCGAATCGTCGAAGTGAACGAGCAGGAGATCATGGATTCGATGCTGGTGGCCAACCGGCACGGACACATCGCCTGCACCCAGGGAGGGGAGTGCCTGGCCGGGGTGCGGCGGGCGGTCGCCGAAAAGAAGCTGGATCCCCGGCGCTTGGCCGTCCTGGACGCCACCGCGCACGCTCTGAAATTCGCCGTGTTCCAGGAGAAGTATTTTTCCGATACCTTCGAGCCCGAATTCGAGGTGGTCCCCAGAAGCGAGCTGAAAAACGCCCCCGTTTCCCTGAGCCTGCCCGACGGAGTGCCCAACCCGAAAAACGGGAGCCTCGACCCGGAGCAGTTCCGGGAATTCGTGAAATACGCCTCGGGGGCGGTCGCCGGCATACTCAACATAAAACCGGGAGGTAAATAATGGGACTGGTCACCTACCGCGGCATCCTGCCCAAGCTTGCCAAAGATGTTTTCGTCGCCGCGGGCGCGTGGATCGTCGGAGACGTGGAGATCGGGGACCGCAGCAGCATATGGTTCAATACCGTTGTCCGGGCCGACGTTCATTATATTCGCATCGGGTCCGAGACCTGCATCCAGGACAGTTGCTCGCTGCACGTGACCGCTCCGGACCACCCGATGCATATCGGAAACCGGGTGGTCATCGGGCATCAGGCGCTGGTTCACGGCTGCACCGTGGAAGACGAGTGCATGATCGGGATGGGAGCGCTGATCCTGGACGGGTGCAAAGTGGGAAAGGGGTCGCTCATTGCGGCGGGAGCCCTCCTGCCGCCGGGTTTCGAAGTGCCGCCCGGATCGGTGGTGATGGGCTCTCCGGCCAAGATCAAGCGACAGGTCACGGAAGCGGAACAGGAAATGATTCGCCACTCCTGGAGCCACTACATCGAACTCGCCGCCGAATACATGGCGGAAGAAAAAACCGTGTCCGGAACGATACGAGGGTTTTTACGGTAAAACCCGGCGCGGATGCGCAACGGGAGGAAGGCTGATTCCATAGACCGTGATCCGAAGAGGAAGAATTTCTGTCGGAGGTCTTCGCCCCGAAGGGGCTCAATAGACCGGCCCATGGTCAGTGCAAGCGTCACCCTGGGGAATCCGGTCGTGATGAGGTTTCTGCCCCGAAGGGGCTCAATAGACCAGCCCGGGGTCAGCGCAAGCGTCACCCTGGGGAATCCGGTCGTGATGAGGTTTCTGCCCCGAAGGGGCTCAATAGACCAGCCCGGGGTCAGCGCAAGCGTCACCCTGGGGAATCCGGCCGTAGATGAGGTTTTTGCCCCGAAGGGGCTCAATAGACCAGCTCAGGGTCAGCGTAAGCGCCACCCTGGGGAATCCGGTCGTAGATAAGGTTTCTGCCCTGAAGGGGCTCAATAGACCAGCCCAGGGTCAGCGCAAGCGTCACCCTGGGGAATCCGGTCGTAGATGAGGTTTTTGCCCCGAAGGGGCTGCATAACGGATAGAAAAACCCCGCTAACCCCTTCAGGGTATCTTCAATTGTATAGCACATCGTTCCCAGGGTGGCTCACGCGACCCTGGGCTATCCTATGCAGCCCCTTCGGGGCAACGAATTGCGCTCCAGCTTGTGGGAACCGGCGGGCCGGCAGAAAGACCCCGGATTCCCGCCCGGAAACGCTGTGGGAATGACGATTTTGGTGGTGTTCCCTTATCTGTGAAGTCCTACGTTTGTGCGCAGCAAGCCCAATAGCCGTGCCCGTCCAAGCATTCCGGTGCCTCGTCCCCATACCGC
>LUZZ01000267.1 GCA_001603845.1 Syntrophobacterales bacterium Delta_01
CCACGCACTCCGGGCAGAGTTGAGTCCCCTTTGCTTTTTTTATGATGTCGAGAGCTTCATCGTGAGCAAAACCGTTTCTGTAAGGTCTGTCGGAGGTGAGGGCGTCATAGGTGTCGGCTACCGCGATCATGCGGGCCAGGAACGGGATCTTGTTTCCCCGGAGGCCGTCGGGGTAGCCTTTGCCGTCGATCCTTTCGTGATGGCTGGAGATTGCCGGAATGATGTCTGCCAGGCTGGGAATGGGAGCCAGGATTTCGGCGCCGATGCGGGGATGGAGCCTGATGATCCTGAATTCCTCATCGTTGAGTGGACCCTGTTTCAGTAAAATTTCATCGCGGATGCCGATCTTCCCCAGGTCGTGCAACTTGCCCGCTATGCCCGCTTTTTCAATGAATTCTTCATCATAGCCCTTCTGGTGAGCCATATCGACCAGGATGCTGGCAACCGAATCCGAGTGGCCGCGGGTGTAGCGGTCACGCGCTTCCAGGGCGAGCACCAGGCTCATTATGCTGCCGATCATAATCTTTCTTTCCGAATCCAAACGCTCTCTTTCCGCAATCAGGCGGCGGAAATGATCTGATAGGAACCGCTCCGCGGTAACTACCAGTTGATTGATATTAAAGGGTTTGACCAGGTAGGACGAGGCCCCGTACTGGAGCAGGCGGCGCATGGTGGCCCGGTCTCCTACCGAACTCATGACGATGAAGGGTATTTCACGCAGGTCCCTGTCCGCGTGGACGATCCTGCACAGGTCGAAACCGTCGAGTTCCGGCATGTGCAAATCGCTGAGAATCATGTCCGGAGTGAGCTGCTTGAGCAGGTCCAGCGCCTTCTTGCCGTTTTCGGCGCTGACGGTGTGGAACCCGGCCTTGGTGAGCGCCCGCTCGATCAGGATGCGGGTGGAGGACGAATCGTCCACCACCAGGATCGTCCGCCCGCTCAGCAGAGAACTCTTGTCGAGCACCTCCTGGATCCTGTCCCGCAGTTCGTGTTTGGCGTTGGATTTGGGCACATACCCGGCCGCGCCCACCTTGAACCCGCGTTCGATATCCTCTTCCTGTTCCTTGGAGCTCAGGATAATGACCGGAATAGAGTGCAGGCTGTGATGCTTCTTGATCTTTTCGCAAAGCGTGAACCCATCCACCCGCGGCATTTCCACGTCCGTTATGACCAGATCGAACCCCTGGGAATTGACGACATTGAGCCCTTCATAGCCGTCCGAAGCTTCGGTGACGATCGCACCCATTTTTTCGAGTTCTTTTCTCAGGGCGAAGCGGATTGCCGGACTGTCATCGACGATTAAAATTTTGGGGAGCGCTTTGACTGGTTCCCGTTTCGTTTGGGAAACGAGGTGGGGTATGGTCATCGCTTCCGCCATTTCCCTGTCCTTTCTACGTCCTAGCGGCAAGGCTTGGGTTACGGGTCCTTTCAGCGACCGGTGAATGCGGGTTCCGCCGGTAAAAGCAACGGCCGGCCGCACATGGGTGGTCCATGCCACTTTTTCGCCGGGCCGCTGCGCATTCCGCACTCACAGGGGAAATTGTGCCCCTGAGTTTTATTCGGAGCTTATGCCGGTGAGTATTAAGGATTTTTTAATGCGCCGCCTCGTACGGGACCGGAAGGGGGGGCTCTTTTTACGGGTTCCACGCAGCGGCGGGAAAGGGAAGAGGGCGGGCCGTCGCCGTTTACCTTATCAATTTTCCCAGGAAATGGAACAGGTCGGCGAAGTTCCTCGTCGCCATGTCGCCCCAGGTGATCACGGTGATGCTCAGAAACAGCACCCCGAGGGCGATGGTGAGGGGAAAGCTGGTTGCCAGGATGTTGATTTGCGGGGCGAACTTGGCGATCAGCCCCAGGCCGAGCTGCGTGAGTATCAGGACCGCGATCAGCGGGGCGGCCAGTTTGACCGCCAGCACGAACAGCATGCCGGAGAGCGTGGCGATCTTGCCGAAAAGGGCCGGATTCAGTGTGAAGCCGCCGATGGGGACCGTCCGGAAGCTCTCGACGATGAGCCGCAGCACGATGTGGTGCCCGTTGAGAGAGAAGAAGATCATCAGGGCGAATAGCTGTGCCCAGACGCTCAGCACCGTATCCTCGACCCCGGTCTGGGGGTCGGCCACCTGCGAGAACCCGAAACCCATCTGGAAACTCACCAGTTCGCCGGCGAACTGGAAAGCGGCGACGACGATGAGCATCGAAAGGGAAAAGATTATCCCGAAGATCACTTCGCCGGCGATGATCACCAGCATGGAGCAGGGATCGAAGGGAAGGGGCTGGACGCTCTGCCTGACCAGGGGGACGAGCATGAGGCTGATGGAGACCACGGTGAGCACTTTGATGTTGTTGGGCAGCCCGCTTGCGCTGAAAATGGGCAGCATGAACAGGATGACGCCCACCCGCAGCAGGATGGAAAAGAAGATCGCGATCTCGTTCAGATTGATGTTCAGGCTGACCACCGGGTCATCCCATGAGGGTGGGGATGCTGAGGATCACTTGCCGCAGCAGGTCGGCCAGCTTGGTCAGCATCCACGAACCGAAAAGCAGGAGCGCCAGAAAAGTCACGACCACCTTGGGCACGAAGGTGATGGTCATTTCCTGGATCTGGGTGACCGACTGGAAGATGCTGATCAGAAGCCCCACCAGCATGCTGAGCCCCAGCACCGGGAGGCTCACCAGGAGCATGGTTTCCAGGGCCTGTCTGCTAAATCCTATGATGAATTCGTAGTTCATGCCGTATCCGTCCCTATTGAAAGCTTTTAACCAGGGAACCTATCAGCAGGTTCCACCCGTCCACCAGGATGAAGAGCATCAGTTTGAAGGGCAGCGAGATCATCACCGGGGGCAGCATCATCATGCCCATCGAAAGCAGGATGCTGGAAACCACCATGTCCAGGATAATGAAAGGAATGTAGAGCATGAACCCGATCTGGAACGCGGTTTTGAGTTCGCTGGTCACGAAAGCGGGAATCACGGTCGAAAGGGAGAGGGCTTCCATGTTCTGAGGTTTTTCCTTTTGCGTCAGGGACGCGAAAAGGGCAAGGTCGCTCTTGTGGGTATGCTTGAGCATGAATTCCTTCAGGGGTTCGGTCCCGCGTTTGACAAGCTCCTGGCTGGAAATTTTTTCCTGCTGGTAGGGCACGATGGCTTCGTTGTACACCCGCTGCCAGACGGGCTGCATGATGAAAAAAGTAAGAAAGAGCGCCAGGCCGACGATTACCTGGTTCGGCGGGGCCTGCTGGGTCCCCAGGGCGTGGCGCAGAAACGACAGCACGATGGCGAAGCGGGTAAAGCTGGTGGTGAGGATGAGCAGGGCGGGGGCGATCGATATGACGG
>LUZZ01000020.1 GCA_001603845.1 Syntrophobacterales bacterium Delta_01
CGAGGCAACGGGGAAACGCTTACAGACAACCATTAATATTAAACCCGGCCGTGATTGATGGCAATATTAAAAAAAATCGGACGGAAGGCTCCGCCTCCGTCCGAAAGCGCTGCTGCCCGGAAAAAACCGGCGGAAGACCGAAAAGGGAGCCGCACCTGCTCCTGTTCTCCCTCGTCCTTCTTTTTCCCGCCGGCCGCCGCGTCGGCACCCGCCCGTTACGCCGACTCCCCGGCGGCTTCCCCGTGGCCTTCCCGGAACCGCCTCACCGGCTCCTCGAACCAGCTTTGCTCCGCGGCGAAGGACGACGTCGCCTCCCCGGCGCGTTCCCCGTATCCGCCCACGTCAACAGGCCCCAGTTCCCGCTCTTCCTCCCCGGACAACTCCATCCCGGTGCCCCGCGGCCAGGCCGGCGGCAGCCTGTCGGTGTAAATATCCCCGCCGCCGCCCATGATCTCCGAGTAGTCTTCGAGACCCAGGTCGCTCATCCACAGCGGTCTTCCCTCCCGCCTGAGCTTCGTTATGTTGAGTTCATGCGAGGACTCTTCATCTATTGATTCCATTGTTGCTGCCTCCATGGTCTGCGAAAACAGGTCCATGTAAATTAGAATCGATAGTATTTATTTGCCACGAATTACTATCCCACTTTATTTCCAAGATAACCACAGGGAAATTCATGTCAAACCGTCCCGGTCCGCACCGCGGAAGGCTTTTCCGTTGCATTCGGGAGCCGTCGCGAATAAAAAGCGACGAGACCATCCGGGGGCGGGTGGCGGACACTCGATAATGGAGCTTGGGGACCAGCAAACCGGCAAGACCGGCGGAAACAGGCCCTGAAGGGGCCGCGCCGGGGGACTGCAAGGCGAAAAAACACCATGGGCCTTTTTACCGATAGAAAAGTGATTTCGTGGGCCTTCTACGACTGGGCCAACTCCGCTTTCGCCACCACCGTCATGGCCGGGTTTTTCCCGGTTTTTTTCAAGCAGTACTGGAGCGCGGGGGTGGACGCGGCGACCAGCACCTTCCGGCTCGGGACGGCCAATTCGGCGGCCAGCCTGGCGGTGCTGCTCATGGCCCCCGCCCTGGGGGCCATCGCCGATTCGGGCGGCGCCAGGAAGAGATTTCTGCTGTTTTTCGCCGGGATGGGAATCGTGGCCACCGCCGCGCTGTACTTCATAGGAAAAGGCGAGTGGACCGTCGCGGCCTCCGTCTACGCGCTGGCGGCGGTGGCGTTCAGTTGTTCGTGCCTGTTCTACGATTCCCTGCTGGTGGACGTCGGGGCGCCCGAAAAATTCGACTCCATCTCGGCCCTGGGCTATGCCCTCGGCTACCTGGGAGGCGGGCTGCTGTTCGCGCAAAACGTCCTGATGGTGACCAGGCCGGGGCTTTTCGGCCTGGGCGGCCCGGGCGAGGCCGTGCGGGTTTCGTTCGTGCTGGTGGCGCTGTGGTGGGCGGTTTTCACCCTGCCGCTCGGCTTTTTCGTACACGAAAGGCAGCGCCGCACCGTGGTGTCGCGCGCCGGGATGGTGGCCGAAGGGATGCGCCAGGTCGGCCGGACCTTCCGCCGCATCCGGCGCTACCGCACCGCCCTGGTATTCCTGATCGCGTACTGGCTCTACATCGACGGGGTGGACACCATCATCCGGATGGCCGTGGATTACGGGATGTCCCTCGGCTTTTCTTCCAACTCCCTGATCCTGGCCCTGCTCATCACGCAGTTCGTGGGGTTTCCGGCGGCCATCGCGTTCGGTGCGATCGGCGAAAGGATCGGGGCCAAAAACGGCATCTATATCGCCATCGCCGTTTACCTGGGGGTGACGGTATGGGGTTGCCTGATGACGCGGGAATCGGAATTCTACATCCTGGCGGTGGCCGTGGGGCTGGTGCAGGGGGGAATCCAGTCGCTCAGCCGGTCGTATTTTGCCCGGATCATTCCCGCGGACCGGTCGGGGGAGTTTTTCGGCTTCTATAACCTGCTCGGAAAGTTCGCCGCCGTCATCGGGCCGGCCCTCATGGGGTGGACCGCCTTGATATTCGAACAGACCCGCTACGCCATCCTGTCGGTGGCCGTGCTGTTTCTCGCCGGAGGCGCGGTGCTGTACTTCGTGGACGAAAGCCGGGCGTCGGAACCGGAAAACACTTAGCCCGACGCGGGAGGCCCAACGCCCCGCGGTTTTCAAGCTATGCCGCCCGCACCTTCTGGACGATCTTGGAAATAAAGAGCGAGAAGACGAACAGCGCCAGCGACAGGGCCACCTTCCAGCTTATGAGTTCTTCCCACCGGCCGCTGGCCCACACCTCCTTCACCGTCCCCACGAAAAAGGTAAGGAGGAACGTGCCCACCAGGATCCCCAGGGCGGTCCCCGCAAAGTAGTCCGCGAACCGCACCTTGGTGAGTCCCATGCCGAAGTTCATGGGGGTAAACGGAAAATAGACCAGGCGGAGGTAGAGCACCGTTGCGAAGCCTTTTCGCTCGACGGCGTCGTCGTATTTTTTGAGCCTGTCGCCGATGAGCGACGCGGCGAAATCGCGCCCCAGGTACCGGCCGATAAAAAAGGCAAGGCTCGCCCCGATCATCGCCCCCACCCAGACGCAGGCGAACCCGAGGTACGGGCCGAAAATGGCCGCGCCCAGGGCCGTCAGAACGGTCCCCGGCAGAAAAAGGCACACCCCCGCCGCGTAGAAGGCAACGTAGGCCAGGGGCGCCCAGAACCCGGCCGCCCGCAGCAGGGCGGCCAGCTTTTCCGGCGCAAGGTATTCCCCGGCAGGCGTGAAGCGCACCGCCACCACGGCGGCAACCACGAACGCGGCCAGAAAAGCCGCCTTTATCACTGCGGTTCTACGACTCCCCGTCGATCCCATGGCTGGACCTCGCTTGAAAAAAAGGCGGCGGCCATTGCGCAGCGCGCAAAAAATCGAAAACTATCCCGCCCGCACCGCCGTGCACAATTCGGAAGTTTCTTAAATTCCGAGTGGTTGATTGTCGTATTATCGAGTATAATTCCTATCCTGGCTATCGGCGCGATCCGTTCAAAGACCCGCGTGCGGCCGCGCATGGTGCCGGGGCGGTCGATTTTTTCTTTTCGAGGCCGCCGGACCATGTGAAAAGTGGTGCGCCCCCGTGCTCCAGCGCATATTCCGTTGCTCCGATTCAGCTTCCGCCCTGAAAAATTACAAGCCCGCGCCGGTTTGTTCTCCTTGACAAAGCATTTTGCGGGAGGTATGAAACCATGGCCCTGACCTATCGTTTCAAGCACTTATGAATAAGTAAGCACCATCTGGTCTTTGATAAACAGGCTTCGCGAATCCGGATTTTTCCGGCCTCCCCAATCCATCCCAGGAGGAAGTATGACTGGCAAAGACTCCGGCATGAGTTCGATCGGTTCGGTCCTGGTGGTCGGCGGCGGCATTGCCGGCATGCAGGCCGCGCTCGATCTTGCCAATTCCGGATATTACGTGCACCTGCTCGAAAAAAGCCCGGCCATCGGCGGCGGTATGTCCCAACTGGACAAGACCTTCCCCACCAACGAGTGCGCCATGTGAATCATCTCCCCCAAGCTGGTCGAGGTCGGCCGGCATCTTAACATCGACCTGCTCACCAATTCGCAGGTCGAAAACATTGAAGGCGAGGAAGGAAACTTCCGGGTCAAGGTAAAAAAGTTCCCCCGCTACGTCAACGCGGACAAGTGCATCGCCTGCGGCGTGTGCGCCGAGAAATGCCCCACCACCGTTACGGACGACTTTAATGCAGGGCTGGGAAAACGCAAGGCGATCTACAAGTATTACGCCCAGGCAATCCCTTCGGCCTACTGCATCGACGCCGTGAACTGCCGCCAGTTGGGGCAGGGCAAAAAATGCGGGGTCTGTGCGAAGGTGTGCCCGGCGGGGGCCGTGGAATACGACCAGAAGGAAGAAACCCTCGACCTGGAAGTGGGCGCGGTGATCGTTGCCACCGGGTTCAAGGCGTTCGACCCCGGCCGGTTCGACACCTACGCGTACTGTTCGCACCCCAACGTGGTGACCTCGCTGGAATTCGAACGGCTCCTGAGCGCGGGCGGCCCCACGGCCGGCCACCTGGTGAAGCCCTCGGAACTGGCGCGGGAAGAAAAGATCGACACCGCCGAAAAGGAAC
Source organism: Syntrophobacterales bacterium Delta_01 (assembly GCA_001603845.1). GTDB lineage: Bacteria > Desulfobacterota > Syntrophobacteria > Syntrophobacterales > Syntrophobacteraceae > SbD1. The sequence continues at coordinate 4,130 of LUZZ01000020.1, forward strand.
TCAAAAAACTCGAAAAACAGGCCAAGCTGGAAAACTCTTCCCGCATCGAGGCCCTTCGGGCCGAAATCTCGCGCATGGAAGGGCTCCAGACCCACGAATCTCCCAGGCGCATCGCCTGGCTCCAGTGCGTGGGGTCCCGCGAACTGAACCACTGCGACAACGGCTACTGTTCGGGCGTTTGCTGCATGTACGCCATCAAGGAGGCGGTCATCGCCCGGGAGCATAGCAAGAGCGACCTGGACGCCGCCATTTTTTACATGGACATGCGCACCTACGGCAAGGAGTTCGAGCAGTACTACAACCGGGCGGAGGAAAGCGGCGTGCGCTTCATCCGGTCCCGCGTGCACACCCTGGACGCGGTGCCCGGAAGCGACAGCCTGGAAATCAGCTACATCAGCGAGTCGGGGGAGATGATCCAGGAGGAATTCGACCTGGTCGTTCTTTCCGTCGGCCTGGAATCCTCGCCCGACGCCGCGGACCTTGCCGAAAGGCTGGGGTTCGACCTCAACCGGTACCGTTTCGCCGCCACGTCGAGCTTCGAGCCGGTGGCGACATCCCGGCCGGGCATTTACGTGTGCGGCGTGCTCCAGGGTCCCAAGGACATTCCGCTTTCGGTGATGGAGGCATCGGCCGCCGCCGGGGCCGCCGCCAGCAAGCTGTCCGAGTCTCGAAACACCCTCGTGCGGGAAAAAACCTTCCCCGAGGAGCGGGACGTGAGCTCGGAACAGCCCCGGATCGGCGTGTTCGTGTGCAACTGCGGCGTCAACATTTCCAGCGTGGTCCGGGTCCCCGAGGTGGTCGAATACGCGAAGGGGCTTCCCAACGTGGTCTACGTGCAGGAAAACCTCTTTTCCTGCTCGCAGGACGCCCAGGACAAGCTGGTCCGGGTCATCAAGGAGCAGAACCTCAACCGCGTGGTGGTCGCCGCCTGCTCCCCGCGCACCCATGAGCCGCTGTTCCAGGAAACGGTCCGGAACTCCGGCCTCAACAAGTACCTCTTCGAACAGGCAAACATCCGCGACCAGTGTTCCTGGGTGCATTCGGCGGAACCCGAGGCCGCCACGGCCAAGGCGAAAGACCTGGTGCGGATGGCCGTATCGCGGGCCGCCCTCATCGAACCGCTCAAGATGCCTTCCGTTCCGGTTACGGCGTCCGCCATGGTGGTGGGAGGCGGCGTGGCCGGCATGGTCGCGGCGCTCACCCTGGCCAAGCAGGGTTTCAAGGCGCACATCGTGGAAGCCAACGACTACCTGGGCGGCCACGCTTTGAAGCTCCGGACCACCTGGAAGGGCGAAAACGTTCCGGAATACATCCAGGCCCTGATCAAAGAGGTCAGCCTGAACGAAAACATCCGGGTTCACCTGGGAGCGAAAATCACGGGGACGTCCGGGTATATCGGCAACTTCAAAACGCAGATTACCGCGAGGGATTGCGAATCGTTCGAGATCGCCCACGGCGCCACCATACTGGCCACGGGCGCTCATTCCATCAAGCCCGACGAATACCGCTACGGGACCAGCCGCCGCGTTTTCCGGTGGCACGAACTGGAAGAGGCGTGGGACACCGACCTGGTGAAAAAAGCCCAGAGCGCCGTGTTCATCCAGTGCGTGGGCTCCCGCGAGCCGCAGCGGCCTCATTGCAGCAAGATCTGCTGCACGTTTTCGGTGCAGAAGGCCGTCGAACTCAAGGAACGGAACCCGGAGATGGACGTGTACATCCTGTACCGGGACATCCGGACCTACGGGGAGCGCGAGGACCTGTACAAGGACGCGCGAAAACGCGGCGTCATTTTCATCCGCTACGACCTGGACAGCAAACCGGCGGTCAACGAACTGCCGGACGGCTCCCTGGAAGTCACCGTAATGGACCACGTGCTGCGCCGCCCGGTGGCGCTGAGGCCGGATTTCATCACCCTGGCAAGCGCCATCGACACCCGGGGGGCGGAAGAGCTGGCCCAGCTTTTCAAGGTGCCGCTCAGCCAGGATAATTTCTTCCTGGAAGTGCACATGAAGCTGCGCCCGGTCGATTTTGCGACCGAGGGGGTTTTCGTGTGCGGGATGGCCCACTATCCCAAGCCCCTGGACGAGAGCATCGCCCAGGCCCAGGCCGCCGCGGCCCGCGCCGCCACGGTGCTGTCCCGGACGAGCATCGAGGTGGAAGGGGTGGTGTCCAGCGTGGACGCGGAACTGTGCCGGGGATGCGGCAAATGCGTTGCGGTCTGCCCCTACGGGGCTCCGCAGCTTACCGAGATCAAAGAGGGCGTGATGGTTTCCACCATCCAGGAGGCGCTGTGCAAGGGGTGCGGAGCGTGCGCGGTGGCATGCCCCACCGGAGCCGCCTCCATCAGGCACTTCAACGACCAGGAAGTGCACGTGATGATCGACGCCGCCCTTAGCTGAGAAAAAGAATTCACCACACAGGGCACACAGACCACAGAGGGAAATACAAGAAATTGTAATTGCGGGTTACGTATAAAGGTAAGAATTTTTGCTTTCGTTTTCCTCTGTGTGCTCCGTGCTCTCTGTGGTGAAAAGAAAAAGGAAAATCGATGAGCGCGGATTTCGAGCCGAAAATAATCGCTTTTTGCTGCAACTGGTGCGCTTATGCCGGCGCGGACCTGGCCGGGGTCAGTCGCATCCAGTACCCGCCCAACATCCGGGTGATCCGGGTGATGTGTTCCGGGCGGGTCTCCCCCGACTTCATCCTCAAGGCGTTCCAGAAAGGAGCGGACGGCATCCTGGTGAGCGGGTGACATTTCGGTGACTGTCATTACCTGGATGGTAATGAGAAAGCCTCCCGCATGATCGACATGACCCGCGAACTGATGGGCCTGCTCGGAATCGACCGTGACCGACTGGCGTTCGAGCTGGTTTCCTCCGCCGAAGGCGCCCGCTTTGCCGAGATAGTGACCTCGTTTACCAACCGCATTAAAGAGCTCGGAAAATCGCCTCTTGGAGTGGCTGCATGAATATCGACGAAGCAGTAAAGCTGCACAGAACCTATTATTGCCTGGACTGCGGCGTGTGCACGGGCAGTTGCCCGGTCTCGCGGGTGCTTCCGTCCTTCTCGCCGCGCCTGATCGTGGAAAAGGCCCTGTTGGAACTGGGAGACGAGCTGCTCAAAGACCGCGACCTGTGGTCCTGCCTCACCTGCGGCCGGTGCTTCGAGCGGTGCCCGACCAGCATCAACTTCCCGGAATTCATGCGTAACCTGCGCGAGGAGGCCGAAAAGCGCGGCGTGTCCCCCACGCTCACCCATCACGGCATGCTCCAGACGGTGATGGAACTCCAGGCGCAGGGCGTGCGGCAGAATAAGACCGCCTGGGCGAAAGAGGCGGGGACCGTCGCGGAGACCGGCGACGTGTTTTTCTTCGTGGGCTGCATGCCGTATTTCAACGTGATCTTCCGGGACCTGGGCGTGGACAGCCTCACCATCGGCAAAAACGTCATCAAGATACTGAACAGGGCCGGCATCACTCCCGTGGTGTCCGACCGCGAATCGTGCTGCGGGCACGACATGCTGTGGAACGGCAAGCCGGAGGTTTTCAGAAAGCTTGCCGCGCAGAACCTGGAACTCATCCGGGAAAGCGGCGCGAAGCAGGTGGTGTTCAGTTGCCCGGAAGGCTACTACACCTTCAAGCACCACTATCCGCAGTATTTCGGCGACCTGGGCTTCGAAGTCGTCCACTTCTACGACTACCTGGAAAAGATGATCGCGGACGGCGCCCTGAAGCTCCAAAACGGCGGCGGGGCGTACACTTTCCACGATCCGTGCCGGCTGGGGCGCATGGCCGGGATCTACGACAGCCCGAGGTCGATTCTCAAAAGCATCCAGGGCTCGGAGCTGCGCGAGATGGAGCGCAACCGGGAGAACGCGGTGTGCTGCGGCACCACCGGCTGGGCGAACTGTTCGAGCTGCTCGAAGCAGATCCAGGCCGAGCGGCTGCTGGAAGCAAAAGCGACGGGGGCGCAAACCCTGGTCACCGCCTGCCCCAAGTGCCAGATCCACTTGTGCTGCGCCATGGAGTCGATGGAGACTAAGATCGAGATCAGGGACCTGACGACCCTGATTGCCGAAAGCATGGGTTAAAAGAAAAGCGTTCACCACAAAGGACACGGAGATAAGCAGGAACAATTCAGGGCTTGTCCGCAAATAACGGGTGTAGGGGGGGCACAGCTTTACCGTGCCCACCGCCCCGGCGTTTTCGCGGGTAAGGAACGGCGGGTACGGTAAAGCTCGGTGTCCGCCCTGCATCCGAGAGGCCTCCGCGGCCTCTGTGGTGAATCACAAACGAGGTGAATCGTGAGCAAAGACGTGTTGGTCATCGGCGGCGGGATCGCCGGAATTCAGGCAGCGCTGGATCTTGCCGAAATGGGCGTCCAGGTGCACATGGTGGAGAGGCTTCCCAGCATCGG
>LUZZ01000268.1 GCA_001603845.1 Syntrophobacterales bacterium Delta_01
CCCCCTCCCTGCGATGGGAGGGGTTAGGGGAGGGTGTCGTATTTCCGGACACTTACGACCCTCTCCCACCAAAGGAAGGGGCGGTCCGTACTTTTGGGCGGCCTCCTGCTGAAAATTTGGTTTTGGGCAACAGCTCCGGAAGCCTTTCCCCGCGCTTTTGATGTATCAAGTATTTACTCTGCCTCAGTGTTTCGCACTGCAGGGGACGACGGTTTCGGCTTCCACGTCATCTTTTGCCTGCATCATCTGGAGCCACTTGGAGATGCCGTTGTCCAGGATCTCCTCGGCCCGTTTCACCGTCAGGCGGTACTTTTCCGGGATGAAAGAGATCGTGGTGCTGTAGATGCCGTCGGTTTCGGCGAGAAACGGGCATTCGTGCAGCAGGTCGTCGCTGAGCCTTGCCAGGAACAGGTAGGCTTTCGACAGGAGCTTTTTGCAGGTGCGTATCTGGGCGTTTTCGATCGTGCAGCAGCTCGAAAATATCCTCAGGCCCGCAAAGCCCTCTTCGGGCGGGAAATCCCGGCCGCGCAGCCCCTCTCTCCTCATGAAGGGCAGGGGCGCCACGACGGAAATCCGAAGAGGCGGCCGGCCCGCTCCGGTGTACTCCGCCTTGAGCCGCCGCAGCACCCCCACGAAGCTTTCCTTAAGGGGGTCGAGACCCCGGATCTCCAGCATTTCATGGTCCGGGGGCAATTGCGCCACGATGTCCTCCTTCAGCTCGTTTCGCACCAGGAGGATGCACCCGTAGTCATTGCGGCAGAAACCGGATTCCAGGATGCCGGACTTGATGTCCGCCGGGTCGTCGACGTAAATCAACCGGAGTCGTTTGAAGGGAAGGGGCTCGTTTCCGGCAAGCTCTTCCGAAGCCTTCCGGGCATGTTCCTCGAACAGGGTCTCCAGGGAGTCGATCTCGCTCTGGTCCATGAAGGCGACGTCCGCCGCCTGGACGATATCGTCCACCGCCACCACCTGGAGCACGTGCCGGTAGTAGTCGAACGGCTCGTGGTCCGCCTTCCACTCCTTGTAGGTGAGGATCTGGAGCTCGTTTTTGAGAGAATCGGGCAGCCGGTCGATGGAGTCGTTGCCGGTGAGGTTTTCTTTGGGGATGATCAGGGTCTTGACGCCGGCCGCGTAGGCGGTTTCCAGTTTGAGCGGGATGCCGCCCACGCCGGTGATGCGCCCCTGGGTGTCCACTTCGCCGGTCATGGCCACGTCGCGCCGGATCTTCCGGTCCTTGAAAAGGGAGGCCAGCGCCAGCGCGATGGCGCTTCCGGCCGAGGGGCCGTCCTTCCTGGTCGATCCCCCCATGAAGTGCAGGTGCAGGGGGATGCCCATGCGCGTGCTGTCCAGCCCCAGTTCCTTGGCGCGGTGCAGGATGGCCGTGGAGGCCACCTTGCGGCTTTCGTCCATCACCCGTTCGATATTGCCGGTGGCGTGCACCATGCTCATGTAACCCCGGCCGTCCCTTTTTTCCGGGGCGGGCTTGAGGGGCGTGACCTGGATGGGGATCAGCGTTCCCACGCCCAGTTCCATGTTCACTCCCAGCCCCATCATTTCTCCCACCCTGTCGTCCGGGTTTATCAGGCGGGGCTTGTTGGGTTCGCCCAGGTACTTGGTGATCTTGGGCATGGTGATCAGGGCGGACGGGCGGTCTTCGCCCATGATCTCCTTGCGCTGGATGCGCAGGAAAAGGGCCCGGATCACCCGTTCGAGGTCCCGGACGCCGGCCTCGGACGTGTAATCCTGGATCAGGTGGCGCAGGATGTCCGTTTCCTCCTCCGGGTCGAAAGCGATCTCGTCCACCCCGATGAGGTAGCGTTCCCGGATGCGCTGCATCAGGTAGTCCCGGGCGATGGCTATTTTTTCATCGATGCTGTACCTGTCCAGAAAAATCACCTCGCACCGGTTGACGACGGCGGGCGGCACGGTGTCGATGCTGTTGGCGGTCAGCACGAAATGGCAATTGGACAGGTCGATGTCCACGGTGCTCTGGGTGTACTTGTCGTGGAAAAGATGGTTCTGCTCGGGGTCCAGGATTTCCAGCAGGGTGGCGATGGCCAGCTTTTCCGTCTTGTCCGCTTCGTCCATGATGAACATGCCGTTCATGACGCCCATCTTGATGAGCCCCTGGACGATGGGGCCGGGTTTGGACCCTTCATAGGTAAACCCGTAGCCCCGGATGTCGGCTTCGTCCTTCATCCCGCCGAGCGAAAGCTTGTGGTAGGGAATGCCCAGGTTGCACGCAACCGATATGGCCAGGGACGTCTTGCCCACGCCCGGAGGCCCCACCAGGAGCAGCGCGCTGCCCGTTCTGCGCCAGTGCTGCTTCTCGGATTCCCGGAAGTGCCGGTAGCGCCAGATCAGGTTGGCAAAAAGATCCGCCAGCAGTTCCTTGGGCTTTTTCAGTCCGTAATGGGACCGCTGCAGGCCGTCTTCGAACTCCTCGGGAGAAACCCGGATCCGCTTGATTCTTCCCCAGGGGATGGCGAGCAGGGTCTCGATGAGTTCCGTGTACTTGGCCCCGCTCTGTCCGGCGGCGTTCATTTTGTTCTTTTCTATGAGTTCGATAACCGGGCGCGGTACATCGGGATTGGCCCTGGCCTCATCGATTCGCTCCTTCAGGGTCTTGGGTTGTTCGGGAATGGATTCGGCCCTGGTATGCGAGTACATGGCGGACGGTTCCTGGTTGATGATATCTTCTGGTTCCACGAAAGCCTCCAAGCTCTTGCTGTATATATCGTAACGACGCGACAGGCTCTCTTTTCGCGTACGGCCGGTTCACGGAAAAAGGCTTCCACGCCCCATTTTTTCTTGGACTCCTTAAACAGCGCAATCGCCGCGGCCGCTTCTGAAATACAGTATGGTTTTCCGGCCGATGATGGCCTGAAAGGCATGAACCGCCCTGTTGACCGCCTTACCGGCAGGCAGTGGAAGACTGCTGAGGTTCTTCTGATCGAGCAAAATAGGCAGCATGATCTTTGCGACCTCCGAGATTGCAAACGGAAGTATTTAGCAAGTCCGAACGGCCGCCCCCGGAGAAAACACGATGCGCCTGAATCCGCCCTGTCAGACAATTATAGGCACGCATAATGTCTTTAGCCAGTTGAAGCCTCGAATTTCGGATCCCGCGCGGGAGAAAGGACGCCGCGGCGGAAGTCGATCTCGGGTTCCGTTGCATGGCGGGCCAAAAGAGTTATACTATTTTTAAACCACCTCCGACGCCCCGATGGAGTCGCGAAACGGCGCGGGGTGGAGAGGCCGTCAATGCTGTTGACTTTAAGCTCCTCCCCTTTGATGGGGAAGGCAGGGTGGGGGCGAAAAACTGAGCGATATCACCCCCCCTGCCCCTTCCGCCAAGGGAAGGAAGTTCATGGAGCGTCGCCCTTGAAGTCAAGAGCGTTGGGAGAGGCCGTGGGGGGGCGAGGCGCCCTCAGGCTTTAATAAGGCATTGTTCCGATACCGTTTTGAACGCACGTGGGTTTGACGGGCCGCGGCCCCCATCCCCTGCGGCGCATGCTGTTTTCTCTGGAACCCGGTCGGCGGCGGGGTATCCGGATTGAGATCAGGAAGGGACCGAAAATGGACGAGCCTCCGAAATTTCCCGATCAGGAGACACTCGAAAAAGAGCTGAGCGAATACCTGTCGAAAAAGTACGGCTACCAGATCAAGGTGATTTCTCCCATGATGGCGGCACAGCAGCAGCCTAAAGAACCGACTGAAGGCGAACCGAAACCGAGCGGCATCGACCAGATAAACTTCGACATGAAGCCCGAAGAGCTGGAGGCTTATCTCGACCGTTTCGTGATCCGGCAGGACGAATCCAAGGCCGTGCTGGCGACCAAGATATGCACGCACTACAACCGGATAAAATACACCAGGCGCCGGGCGCGTTTCGGGACCGAACAGATGGTGGGCAGGGTCAAAAACAACATCCTCCTGATCGGTCCGACGGGCGTGGGCAAAACGTACCTGGTGAAGCTCATCGCCCAGAAACTGGGGGTCCCGTTCGTCAAGGGCGATGCGACCAAGTTCAGCGAAACCGGCTACGTGGGCGGCGATGTCGAAGACCTGGTGCGCGAACTGGTGATCCAGGCCGATGACGATATCGAACTGGCCGAGCACGGCATCGTCTACATCGACGAGATCGACAAAATCGCCTCCTCCCAGTTCCTGATCGGCCCCGATGTGTCCCGCACCGGGGTGCAGCGGGCGCTGCTCAAACCCATGGAGGAAACGGAAGTGGACCTGAAGGTCCCCCATGACCCCGTTTCGCAAATCCAGGCCATCGAACAGTACCGGAAGACGGGCAAACGGGAGAAGCGCACCGTCAACACCAAGAACATCCTGTTCATCATGAGCGGCGCGTTCAACGGCCTGGCGGAACTGGTCAAGCGAAGGCTCCAGAAGCAGGAAATAGGCTTCGGTGCCGAGATGCACAGCCGCCGGGAAGACCTCGGGTTCCTGAGGCAGGTCAAGGCCGAAGACCTGATCGCTTACGGGTTCGAAAGCGAGTTCGTGGGCCGCATCCCGGTCGTCGCGGTCCTCGACCCGCTGGAAGTGGACGACCTGTACCAGATCCTCAAAAACCCCAACAATCCCATGATCCTGGGTAAGAAAGAAGACTTCCGGAGCTACGGAATCGACGTCCTGTTCGAAGACGAGGCGCTTCGGATACTGGCCGAAAGCGCCCACCAGGAAAAGACCGGCGCGCGTGGACTGTCCAGCGTGCTGGAACGGGTGCTGCTCCCGTTCGAGAAAAAACTGCCATCCTGGCACCTCCGGCATTTTGCGGTCACCGCCCAAACCGTCCGGGAGCCGGAAGACGAACTCCAGCGCATGCTGGCGAGCGAGGACGATTCCGAATCCCTGAAAATCTTCAACCGGCTTGCCGAAGAAGAAAAGACCGCCATGCGCGCCCAAGTGCTCCGGGTAAAGGACAAGTACGCCGAAAACTACCCCCTGGTCTTCACGCCGGACCGCACGGAAGTGGTGCTCGACCACCATTTTACGACCGGCATCCCGGTGGAAAAACTGTTCGAGGAGGTGCTTCTGCTCTATAACCAGGTGCGGCTTTTCGAAGTGGGATTTTATGAAAAACACGGCTTCCGGGTGCACTACGACGAACAGGCGATCAATGCGATCATCACCACCGCTCTGGCCGAGGATATCCCCGCCACGGTAGTGTGCAACCGCATCTCCGTGGACTACGATTACGGGTTCCGGCTGATCGCCGACAGGACCGGCCAGACGCAGTTCGTCATCCCACGGGAGGGCGTGACGAACCACCAGACCTACCTCGACGACCTCATCCGGGAAAGCTACAAGCAGTACCAGCTCCGGCCCGGCGAGTACTCGAAGGAAGGGTGAGACGGTTGCCGGTTGAAGGCCGGCGGTCGCGGGATTGCGGGAAGGGGGTTGTTTGCCGCAGGTTAAAATGAGTTCTTCCGATGCCGAGCTGTTCCTTTGCGATCAGACCGCCGGGCACCTGGCGACCTGCGACGCGTCGGGGCAGCCGTACGTCACCCCTCTGAACTACATCTATTACCAGGGCAGGATTTATTTTCACTGCGCGCACGAGGGGCGAAAACTGGACAACCTCGCCGCAAACGACCGCGTCTGCTTCGAAGTCAGCCGGGTGGACAAAATGGTTTTCGGGCAGGAGTCGTGCGGGTGTTCGACCCGCTATACGTCCGTGCTGGTGTTCGGCCGGGCGCGGATCGTCGAAGATATCGAGCGCAAAAAACAGGTCCTCGACGCCATGGTGGAAAAGTTCGCCTTCGGCCGCGCGTTTTCCCCCATCACTCTCCGGGCCGCCGGGAAGTGCGCGGTGGTCGAGATCGCGGTGGAATCAATCCACGGCAAGAAAAACGTCGATCCTCAAAAATGAGATCACGGCCCCGCCCCGGCAAAACTCCCCGCCGGGGCGGCAACCCGCGACTCATATAGATTCGCGCTCAAATTGATACTAATCTGACCAGCGGGTTGTAGGGTGGGCGGAAGCGAAGCGTTGCCCACCGATCTCGGTGGGCACAAGGTGCCCGCCCTACACCGAAACGCCACTTTGTTTCTTTTTGAACGCGACATGGTATCGCAGCCCGCAACCGGCCTCACTCCCCGATGATTTTCACCAGGACCCGCTTGCGGCGGCGGCCGTCGAATTCACCGTAGAAGATCTGTTCCCAGGGGCCGAAGTCCAGCTTGCCGCCGGTGACGGCCACCACCACTTCACGCCCCATGACCTGCCGTTTGAGGTGGGCGTCCGCATTGTCTTCGCCCACATTGTGCCGGTACTGCGAAACCGGTTCGTGGGGGGCGAGCTTTTCCAGCCAGCCGGCGAAATCGCTGTGCAGCCCGGATTCGTTGTCGTTTATGAATACGGAGGCGGTGATGTGCATGGCGTTGCACAGGACCAGCCCTTCCCGTATCCCGCTCTCGCGCAGGCAATCCTCCACTTGGGGAGTGATGTTGACGAATCCCATCCGGGCCGGAACGTTGAACCACAACTCTTTTCGATAGCTTTTCATATTCTTTTGCTTTCAAGATCCAACCAATGGAAAAGAACGGGGAAAGGCTTCCGCGGCTGTTGCCCAAAAGAATATTAAGGTTCGCCAATAGTGGAACGAACGAAAATAATGGAACGAACAAAAATCCCCCTCCCTGCGATGGGAGGGGTTAGGGGAGGGTGTCGTATTTCCGGGCACTGACGCCCCCCTCCCCCATCCCCTCCCGCTAAGGGGAGGGGAGTAGTCCGTACTTTTTGGCGGCCTCCTGCTGAAATTTTGGTTTTGGGCGACAACCCCTTCCCCCGCACTCCCCGGAATTCGGTCCCACTGGGCTCCGCTGGCCGCCCGAGCCTATTTTTTGAGTTCCATGCCGATCTTGAACGCCGGGGCCACCCGGTTGCCCAGTTCGAAGTAGGATTTCTGGGAGCCCGTGGCGAAAATGAGAGGATTGACCTTGGTGGGGTCCGGCGACCCGTCGGTCATGCACTCCTCCGATACGTGCACTTCTTCGATCTGGCCGACCACCAGCGTGTGGCTGCCGATGTAGAGCTGGTGCACGACCTTGCATTCCAGGTTCACCGGGCACTGGGCGATCAGCGGGGCATGCAGCAGCTTGCCGTAAAACACTGAAAACCCGCACGCCGCGACCTTGTCCTCCTTGGTGCCGGAAACGATCCCGCAGTAGTCGGTTTCCTTGGCCTGGGCGGCGCTGGGAACGTTCAGCGAGAAGACGCCGGTTTCCCGGATGCCCTTGAGCGTGTGCCGGTGGTGCTGGAGGGCCACCGTAACGGTGGGCGGCGTGCTGGCGGCGATGCCGCTCCAGGCCGCCGTCATGAAGTTCGGCTTGCCGCCGACGTTTGCCCCGATGATGAATGCGGGCATCGGATAGACCAGTGTCTGAGGACCCAGAGTTATCTTCTTCATCTTTATCTCCTGTGGGGGTGGACTGAGAGCAGGGGCCGCCCCGTCGTGCAAGTACCGTACGGCTTCCCCCGGCGGGACATGAATCGAAGTCCCGTACCGGTGGAGGCTATGTGAGTTGCCCGCGATTGTCAAGGACGGCCGTGTGGGCCGCAGCGCCTGCCGGGCAAACCGTGGAGGTCATACCGCCGGCGGCTCCTGCCTTTTGCGGCCCGCTCGCTCGAAGCGCGGCGTGCCGCGTGCCGGTTTGAGTTGACACGGGCGGCTCCAGAATGTTAAGTAAAAAAGATTGCGCTGAGGGCCGTTAACTCAGGAGGTAGAGTATCTGCCTTTTAAGCAGAGAGTCGCAGGTTCGAATCCTGCACGGCCCACTCGGTTCTGTGAAGGACTATCCACAATTCGGTCCACAATTTTAAAACCAGCTCCCGTTTCGGGGGCTTTTTTTGTGCCCCGCATCCCGCATCCGGCTTCAGGCTGCCCGGTCCGTCCATGTCAAACTTAAGTATTTTAAATATTTAATTAAAAATCTCTTCTGCCCAAGAT
>LUZZ01000269.1 GCA_001603845.1 Syntrophobacterales bacterium Delta_01
ATGTTTCAAAAACCTAATTATACATGATCAAAAAACAAGCCGCAAAGCGAATGGCGCGGCATGGTCCGGCAATTCCAATCCACGGAGAACGGATACTGAAAAATCCTTGCGTCCGGGCCGGCAACCGGATTTAATGCGGAGCGCTTTGACGGCCCGCATCGCCCTTTGAACCAGCCTGCACCGTGTTATTCGGCGCATTTAGGCGCGCGCCGGGAAAAACGGGCGGTTTTGGCCTTTTCCAAGGAAGGAGGAGCCCAGAAACCCCGCGGATGCCGGCCTGCCGAGCCTGTTGATGTACCATGATTCGTTCGGCTGGAAGCTTCTCGATGATTACCTTGCCGAAAATTTTTCGCAGTCTGCGTGTATATGGGATTACAATGGAGGCTTCGATGCAGTTGTCGAAACAGAAAAGTCCGACATTGTCATTGCCGAATTGACGGAACGATTTTTCATCGGGCTGTCCAGACAACGGGTCCGGGTACTCGCAATCTGCTTCTACGGAAAGGATTGGAAGGAAAGGAATGTTCAAAGATCTCAATATCGGATTCATCGGCGGTGGAAACATGGGGGAGGCCCTGGTCCGGGGGCTCATTTCCGCTTCTCTTTTTCCGGCGGACAGGGTTTTCGTCTTCGACGTGAGCCCGGCCAGGCTGGACTATCTCCATACCGAATACGGCGTGGGACTGCACCGGAAGATGGGAGACCTCGCCGAGTCCTGCCAGGTGATCGTGCTCGCCGTAAAGCCCCAGGTGATGCCCGCCGTGCTGGCCGAACTGCGCACCCGCCTCTCGAACCGGCCCCTGGTGATGTCCATCGCGGCCGGGATTCCCCTTTCCACGCTGGAACGGGAGCTGCCGCAGGGCACCGCCGTCATCCGGGTGATGCCCAACACACCGGCGCTGGTCCTCAAAGGGGCTTCGGCCCTTTCCAGGGGAAAATCGGTTTCCGACGAACAGATGGAGGCGGGCCTCGCCATTTTCCGCGCCGTGGGAACGGCCGTCGAAGTGGAAGAGAAGTGGATGGACGCAGTGACCGGGCTCAGCGGGAGCGGGCCGGCCTACGTGCTGATGCTCATCGAGGCGATGATCGACGGGGGCGTGCTCATGGGGCTTCCCCGCAACGTGGCCCGCGAACTGACGGTCCAGACTTTCATCGGGACGTCCTCGATGCTGGCCCGGCCCGGAAAGCACCCGGCGGAATACAAGGACATGATCACCTCGCCCGGCGGCACCACCATCGCCGGCCTCAAAATACTGGAAGCCAAAGCGGTCCGCGGCGCGATGATGGAAGCCGTGGAAGCCGCTACGCGAAAATCGGAAGAACTCGGGAAGTAGGACCGGTTGCCGGTTGGGGGCTGGTTTCGGGGCGAGGGCGTGAGGGGAGGCCTGTTTTCATGCTCCTGCGAGAGCTGACGGAGAGGAAGGCGCGCTCGGGCCCGGCTGCCGGAGGTCGCGGCCGGAAATCCGTTCACGACGCTTCCAGGTGGACGACCCTTCCCTGGGGGGACCAGGTTTTTTTCCTGGCAGTCGAGGTCTCGTAGGTTTCGATGAAGTCTCCCACCTTGGCGCCCGCAAGGCCTTCCACCTTGACCCCCACCTGCTGGCCCGGCCTGGCTTCCTTTACCGGCTTTTTTTCGATCTGCATGGATTCGATCCTCGAACTGAGGACCGGACCCATGGCGGATACCACCCGGAAGTTCTTCCCGACCTGCATGACGCCCTCTTCCACGGCGCAGCCCAGCACCACGCCCTTGCTGGATTTGAAGACCGCGATGACCCGGCACGTGCTGGTCACCTTCTCTTCGGGTTCGGCGGGCAGGAGATTGCGGCCGATTTCCCGGACGTCTTCCACCAGCCGGTAAATCACGTTGTATAAACGGACTTCGACGCCGTTTTCCTTGACCCACTGGTCCAGCCGGGGGGCGATTCCCACCTGGAACCCGAGCACCAGCCTGCCGCCGCTGAGCGCCATCAGCAGGTCCTGCTTGGAAATGGCGCCCACGCCGGCGTGGATGAGCTTCATTTCGGCGTCCTGGAGTTCGAGGTTGGACAGCAGGGCGGACACCGCCTCCACGCTCCCCATGGAATCGCATTTCAAAACGATTTCCAGCGCCTTTTTACCGGAATCCGCAGATGGAAATCCGGCCGGCAAAGCCGCGCCCGGCACCGGTTCTTTCGGAATGTGCGAGTGTTTTCTGTGAGACATGACCGACTCCTTGTTGCCGTATCGGATTTTTCGGCGCCGGGTGCGGACATTGAATAACGATGTGTGGGGCCGATGCACGGCATCCCGCACCCGGGGGCGCACCCGGCGCCCGGCACCTGGTATCTGACTCACAAAATTAAGATTGCAAAAGGAAACAGGCTAGGGGGGAGGCGGAAGTCTTGGCTTGCATGCCGAAGACGGCGGCAAAGCGTGGAATGGAGCGGGATTACCTGTCGGGCAGCGGCGGCCTGTCGATGATTCCGCCGCCGAGAAGCAGGTCGTCGCAGTAAAATACGGCGGCCTGGCCGGGAGTGACCGCCCGCTGCGGCTCCCGCAGGGTAACCAGCGCGGCGGGGTTCTCGTTGCCCGGATTAAGCGGCTCCACGGTCGCTTGAGCGGGCTTGTGGAGGTTTCGGATGCGCACCCGGCAGGAAACCGGCCCGCGGGGAGGCGGAATGGAGACCCAGTTGACGTCCCGGACCGTGAAGGAACCGCACAGGAGGTCCTTTGCCCGGCCCACCCGGACCGCGTTGATTTCGGGTTCGATGCGCACCACGTAGTAGGGTTCGGTGGAGGCGATCCTCAGGCCCCTGCGCTGCCCCACGGTGTAGGAGTGGATGCCTCCGTGGCGGCCCACCAGGTTTCCGGCGAGATCCAGCACGGGTCCCTCGCGGGGCTTCGCCCCGCCGGTACGATCGTTTACGAAATCGGCGTACTTTCCGGAGAGAATGAAGCAGATCTCCTGGCTGTTTTCGGCGACAAGACGGCCGAGGCCGCTGCTTTCGACCCAGGCGGCGGTTTCCCGCTTGGTGGTTTCGCCCAGCGGGAAGACGGCGCGGGCGAGCTGTTCCTGGCCGAGTC
This sequence comes from Syntrophobacterales bacterium Delta_01, assembly GCA_001603845.1. Classification (GTDB taxonomy): domain Bacteria; phylum Desulfobacterota; class Syntrophobacteria; order Syntrophobacterales; family Syntrophobacteraceae; genus SbD1. The sequence continues at coordinate 3,067 of LUZZ01000269.1, forward strand.
CCGTCAGGAAATACGACTGGTCGCGGGACGCGTCCACCCCCCGGTGGAGACGAAACCGCATTCCGGGCGTCGAGCCCCCGCCGTCGGATTCCGCGCATCCAACCTCAGGTGCCGGGCATCCGGTATCCGGCCCCCGTGATATCCGCGCATAATGCCCGGTTGCCAGCCGCTCGGCCCCCTGTTGCCGCACGTAGTCGAGCAGAAGGCCGAACTTGATTCGGGGATTGCAGCCGATGCACGGATTGGGGGTGAGCCCCCGCCGGTAGGCGTCGATAAACGGAGAGATTACCAGCGATTCGAATTCCCGGTGGAAATCGACGAATTGGAGGTCGATGGCGCAGTGTGCGCAAAGCTTGCGCAGGAGGGCTTCGCGGGCCGCGAGGAGGTCTTCCGCCTCCGTTCCCGCCGCCTGGGGGGGGAGCAACCGCATGTGCACGGCGAATATCTCATGCCCCTGCTCGCGCAGGAGGACCGCCGCGCGGAGGCTGTCCGCGCCGCCGCTCATTGCCACCGCGATTTTCAAGGCAGGAACCCGTCAGGCAATGGCCCTGTCGAAGGTCACGATCATGGCCCGCACGGGGCAGGTTTTCACGCACAACTCGCAGGCGCTGCACCGTTCGGCTTCGAAGAGCACCTGCATCTCGGGTCTTTTGATGTGCAAAGCCCCGGTGGGGCAAACGGCCGTGCAGGCCCCGCACTGGTAGCACTTATCGTCGTCGCGGCGGATTCCCTGGCCGACCGGTTCGACCTCCACGCCGCATTCCTGGAGATATTTTATGCCCCGGTCGAAATCGCTTTCAGCGCCCCGAAGCTCCATGACCAGCATTCCCTCCTTGCGGGGGAAAATCTGGGCCTTCAAGATATTGAAAGTCAGGTTATAATCACGCACCAAGTTGGTGATGATGGGCTGATCGACGATCTCTTTCGGAAACCTGAGTACCAGCATTCTGGAATGCATGCAGCTTGCTCCTTCTCGCTTGAACCGGGTAACAATAACATCGCGTGCGGCAAAGTCCCAACTTTTTTTCGAAATCCGACCTCCGGCGGCCGGTTGTGCCGGGACGGGGGGAATTGCTTGACCCGCCCGGCCGTTGGGCTATACTATACTAAATCAGTGTGATTTTGATTGCCGCCGGTGCCCGGTTTTGGGGCCACTCTCAAGCGCGTGCGGCCGCCGCAGCGCCCCCGCGCTTTTAAGGCATCGTTTCGCTGCCACGTGAAAAAACTCTTTACACGACGGGTGATAAAGCCGGATATAGATGGAGAGGCATTTAATGCCTTATCGCCCGGTCAGGAATGTTGTATAAAAAGACTGGAACGGAGAGCCGGGTATGAAACTTTCTACGAGAAGCCGGTATGGGGCACGCCTGGTGCTGGACATGGCCTTTAAGTTCAACAACGGTCCCGTCAGGTTGGGAAGCATCGCAAGGCGCCAGGGAATCCCGCTCAAGTACCTCGAACAGATCATTATTCCCCTCAAGAAGGCCGAATACGTGAGAAGCGTGCGCGGTCCCAAGGGCGGCCACATGCTGGCCCGGGACCCGGCGCAGATCACCGTGGGCGAAATCGTTTCGCTGCTCGAAGGCGGCATCAAGCTGGTCAAGTGTTCGAACCACCCCGAAACGTGCGACAGGTCCGGGTTCTGCCTCACCCGGTTTTTGTGGAAGGAGGCGGCCGAGGCCATCCACCAGAGGCTGGACAAGGTGACTTTCGCCGACCTTGTGGAGCAGGCGCGAATAAACGGGGACGTGGAATGCACCTGCGGGACCGAAGAAATCGTCGGCCTGTGAAGCCGGGGTGCATGGCCCGGAACGGACGCGAAAGAATCATGGATATCAAAATAAAGTCCATCGCGTTGAGCAAAAGCAAGGGAATGCGGAAGCAGTGTGTGGATCATGCCGTACTGGTCAAGGACCACGGGGTGGAGGGCGACGCCCACGCCGGCCCCTGGCACAGGCAGGTGAGCTTCCTCGCTGCGGAGAGCATCCGGAAGGCCAGGGACGCGGGCCTTTCGGTGGGCTTTGGTGATTTTGCGGAAAATATCGCCACCGAAGGAATCCGGTGGGCGGACGTGCCGGTGGGCGCCCGGTTCCGGCTGGGGGAATCGGTCCTGGTGGAAATAACCCAGATCGGCAAGGACTGCCCCAAAAAGTGCGCTATCTTTTACCAGGCCGGCGACTGCATCATGCCGCGCGAAGGGGTTTTCGCGCGGGTGCTGGAAGGCGGCCTCATCCGGTGTGAAGACCCGGTGGTGCAGGTCGGCCCCTGATCGGGGGGTCTCCATCGCAAAATCCCGATTGAATCGAAACACTTCCGCCCGCCGATTTCGTTTGCCCGGAATGCGGCGGGCAGGTTATTTTGCAGGTTTGGCTATTCCGTTGGAAACTCTCCGGTTTCCTCTCCCCCTGCCCGGCAGGGCCGGGGAGAGGTGTGGATCATCGACTTCCAGCCGACAAAAAGACGAAGGTAGATCATGCAGGTAAACGCAAAAGCCGGGTTGGACAATTCGGAAATCATCGAAAATATTCGAACCAGGAAGCGGCAACTCGGAAAAGAACTCATCATTCTCACCCATCATTACCAGAGAAACGAAATTGTCGACCTGGGCGACTTCGCCGGCGACTCCTTCGAACTGTCCAAGAAGGCGGCCGCCGACAGCGACTGCCGCTACATCGTCTTCTGCGGCGTTCACTTCATGGCCGAAAGCGCGGCCATCCTGGCGCAGCCGCACCAGGTCGTGCAGCTTCCCGACGTGAGCGCCGGCTGCTGGATGGCCGCCATGGCGAATGCGACGACGGTCCAGGCCGCCTGGGACGGGATAACCGGAACCTGCGGCGCCGACCGGATCGTTCCGGTGGTCTACATGAATTCGGACGCGGAGCTCAAGGCATTTTGCGGACGGCACGGCGGCATCGTGTGTACCTCGTCCAATGCGCCCAAGGCAACCCGGTGGGCGTTCGAAAACGGGGAGAAAGTCCTGTTCTTCCCGGACCAGCACCTGGGAAGGAACACGGGCCACGACCTGGGCCTTGCTCCCGAGGACATGATCGTCTGGTCGCCCTTGAAGCCCCTTGGCGGAAACGACCCGGCTGCCGTGCGGCGGGCGAAGATGATTTTGTGGGACGGCCACTGCCAGGTGCACACCCACTTTACTCCCGGCATGATCCGGAAGCGGCGCGCCGAATTTCCCGAGGCCAAAATCGTGGTCCACCCGGAATGCACCCACGAGGTGGTCTCCCTTGCCGATGCGTGCGGATCGACCAGTTTCATGGTGAAATACGTCCGGGAAGCGCCCGCCGGGTCGACCATCGTGATCGGAACAGAAATAAACCTGGTACACCGGCTTGCGCTCGAATTTCCGGACAAAAATGTGACGGACCTGGACCATTCGCTGTGCTCCCACATGTACAAGATAAACCCGGAAAACCTGTTGTGGACGCTCGATAATATCGGCCGGGTGAACGTGGTGACCGTGGCCGGGCAAACCAAGGCGGAAGCCAGGCTGGCGCTGGACCGGATGCTGGCGTTGTAGGCGGTTGCCGGCTACGAGTTGCGGGTTGGGCGGCTTCGGCCCGGAGGCGGGGTTGCGCGCCTGCGGATTTTTGGGAGTGGCTTCTGGCCGATATTAAGATATTCCAAACGCTTGAACCGCTTATCCTCGCCTCGGAATCACCCCGGCGGATGCGACTGCTGAAGTCCGTGGGGCTCGATTTCCGGGTGGAGCCGAGCCGGGTGGAGGAGTCCTTGCTCGCCGCCGCGTGCCGGCCCGCTGAGACGGCGCAAGAGTGGGCCTGCGCCAAAACGGCTTCCGTATCGGAAGAATTTCCGGAATACTGGGTGCTGGGAGCGGATACCATCGTCACCCTGGACGGCCGGATCTTCGGAAAGCCCGCCGACCCCGCCGACGCCGTGCGGATGCTCGAAACCCTGAGCGGCCGGACTCACGAAGTGATCACCGGAATTTGCATCCAAAACGCGCAGCGCAAGTACCACCGGGCCGGGTCGATCGCGACCCGCGTCCGCTTCAAGCCCATCACCCGCGAAGAAGCGCAGGCCTACGTCCGCACCACCGAACCCCTGGACAAGGCCGGGGCTTACGGCATCCAGGGCATCGGATCGTTCCTGGTCCAGTCCATCGAAGGTTCCTATACGAACGTGGTGGGCCTTCCGCTTTGCGAGACGGTGGACTGGCTGCTGGAAGCCCACATCATCCGGCACCATCCGGCGTAGCACTCCCCCGGGTTCGTCCTTCTCCTTTCTCCTCTCCGGTTCGCCCGAATCGGCGCCCTGAGGTGTTTCACCCATAAAAAATGCGGTCAAGCCTCCATGGTCCCCGCCCGGAATGATTACTATGTTGGAAACCTGGGATGCAGCACCAGGTCCGGGAAACAGTGTGAGGCGCAGGAAAACGAGACGGCAATTTGGGCGAAATATTCGCCGGAATGGAGTATATACCATGGAAAATATCGGTAAAAAAACAGGCAGGACGGTTTTTGCCCTGGCGCTCCTGCTCTCGATTGCGGGGTGTGCCGGCATGAGTCCCACGGAACAAAGAGCAGTGAGCGGCGGCGCCATCGGTGCGGCCGGCGGCGCTGCGCTGGGGGCCATCGGCGGTAACGCCGCCCTGGGCGCGGCGGTGGGCGGTGCCGCGGGGATAGTCGGCGGGATCCTGGTCGACCAGTATGAAAAGAGCAAAGGGGGCTATTAGGACCGGGTGCCGGGCGCGATCCCGGTTTGACCGCACAGTTTTTGAAGAAAAGTTCCGTGACGTCCGGTAAAACCCGGACCCTTCGCGGGTCTATTCCGGTTAAGGCCGCGGCGGGTGCTCCGCCGCCCTGGAAAGAGACTTCCGCACTCCGTCTGCCCGGACAAGGAAACCCTGTTCTCCGCCGCTCCCGCCGAAAAACGGTCGGGGGGCGGCGGAAAATGAATGCACACTTTCCCCACGGCTGTTTTTTCTCCGAACAGCCTTTATGGACTGCAGCCCGCGCGGCGGCTCGACCTCTTTGCCAGGCCGTTCGTCCCGCCAGCCGCGAAATTTCGCCGGATCGGAGGAAAATCCATCCATGAAAGAGATGAAAGCACGGCTCGAACGGATCCTGCAACTGGCAGAGGGGCTGGAGGGCAAAAAGCCGGCGCTGCAGGAAGCCGCCGCACTGGATGCCGGGTTTCCGGTAAAAATGACCGGAATGGAAGTGGACCTGGCGGTAGAGTACCTTCGCACCATGGAGCAGGAGGTCCCCTGGATCGAAAACGGGAAACCTTACGGGACGGTTTCCGCGATCTTTCCCTACGACGCCCCGGCGATCATGCTGGCCCGCCTGGGAGGTTCGGCCCTTGTGACCGGAAACCGGCTTCGTTTCAGCTTCTCTTCCCAGGCCCCGCGCGCGGCCGCCCTCATATCGGAAATCAGCGCCCCGGTTTCCGGCCTGGAGCCGGTGGTGGGGATGGATAACCGGGAGTTCGGCAGGCAGTGTGTAAACGACGAAGCCGTGCGCGTCCTTTTCATGTCGGGGGCGTCGGCGGTGGGGGAGGCGTACCGCGGCCGCCACGAGGCTTTCGACAAGCTGTTTTTCGCCGGCCCCGGCGGAATGCCGGCGGCCATGGTTTTCGAAGACGCGGACGCGGAGGCGGCGGGCACCTTCATTGCGCGGCGCGCGTTCATCAACGGCGGCCAGTATTGCACCACCCTCAAAAAGGTCCTCATCCACCGGTCTCTCTACGACGCGGTCAAACAGCGCATCCTGGATACGGCGGCCGCCCTGCGGGTGGGAGACCCGCTCGACCCGGCCACCGACATCGGTCCCATACGGGTCGAACGCACCCGCCTCACCCTGCAAAAGGCCCTGGAAAGGTGTTCTTC
>LUZZ01000270.1 GCA_001603845.1 Syntrophobacterales bacterium Delta_01
CAATTATTACAAAATCGAATCCAACTCGCTCATCGACAACCCCGACCAGCGGATCATGGAAGATATTCGATCGTTTACGCGAACGTCCCTGACGTTTCTTCTCATTATACTGGGGTCCGTCATGGACCTGGTTTCGTTCACGGGCATCCTCTGGTCCAAATCGGTCCTCCTGGTCTGGGTGGTGCTCGGCTATTCCCTGGTCGGCACCACATTTACCGTCCTGATCGGGCGGCGGCTGGTCCGGCTGAATTTCAACCAGCTCCGGTACGAAGCGGATTTCCGCTACTCCCTGGTACACGTCCGGGACAACAGCGAATCCATCGCTTTCTACCAGGGGGAAAATTCGGAAAACGCCAAGATCTCGACCCGCTTCTTCGACGTCTTGAGAAACTTCAACCTGCTCATCGGCTGGCAGCGAAACCTTTCCTTTTTCACCACCGCCTACAGCTACCTCCCCGTGGTCCTGCCGTTCCTGGTGCTGTTTCCGAGGTACTTCAGCGGTAAGATAGAATATGGCGACATGGTGCAGGCCAATTTCGCCTTCACCCAGGTCTATACCGCCCTGTCGCTCATCGTCTCCCAAATCGAACAGATCACCAACTTCGCCGCCGGGGTGGAGCGTCTTTCTTCCTTTTCCGGCGCCATAGACCGGGAGGGGGCGCCCGAGGCCCCGGGGATCGCGTCCGAGGAAGCGGACCGGTTCGAGCTGGCGCACGTCACGCTTCTCACGCCGAACGGGACGCGCACCCTGATCAAGGATTTGACGGTTGACCTGGACAGCGGAGACAACCTGGTGGTTGTAGGACAGAGCGGGGTGGGCAAGAGTTCGCTCCTCCGGGCCATCGCCGGTTTATGGACGGAAGGCCGGGGGATGGTGAAACGGCCGCCGCTTCGCGAAATCTTTTTCCTGCCTCAAAAACCCTACATGCTGCTGGGGTCGCTGCGAGACCAACTGGTCTATCCGCACCCGGAAAGAGAAATCCCGGTGGAGCGCCTGGGAGAGGTCCTCAAGACGGTGCGCCTCGACGACCTGCCGCAGCGGGTGGGCGGGTTCGACGTGGAACTGGATTGGGCCGACGTTTTGTCCCTGGGCGAACAGCAACGGCTGGCCTTTGCCCGCCTGCTCATCAACCGGCCGGGCTTCGCCGTTTTGGACGAAGCCACAAGCGCCCTCGGCATGCAGGATGAAGCCAACCTTTACCGGAAATTGCAGGAATGGAACATCCACTACATCAGCGTGGGCCACCGCAGCAGTCTGCTGGATTATCATAATCGCGTACTCGAACTGCAGACACCGGGCGGCTGGCGGCTGGTCCCCGTCGAGGAGTACAGGCAGGCGCTGCCCGCTGGGGCCGAAAAATCGTAGAATCACGGGTCCAAGCGAGTGGCGAGTGGGGCCGGACAGTTCGCCTACCATCCGGGCGCGGAGCGCAAGAGGTTTGCGATATAGCAACCATTTCGATCCCGAGCGGACGTCTCGGCCAATGTCGTAGCTCCAGGGCGGTTCGGAGGAGCCGGGAGGCCCCCATCTTCGGTGGCCCTTCGCGGCCTGGTCCGTTCGACCGGGAACGGCCCTCAAAATTGAAACGATGCTTGCGAATCGCACACAAGACGGGCCGGTTCCGTGAACTTGTTGGCGGCAACAGCCAGGTCATGCATGGACACCGGCTTCATGAGAAGTTCCTTGATCCCCAACAGTTTTATCTTGTCCTCATCCACCACGTCGCTGAATCCGGTACAAAGGATTATGGGGGTATGCGGGCGAATCGCCAAGATTTCCCTCGCCAGGTCGATGCCGGTCATGTGAGGCATCGTCATATCGGTGATTACCAGGTCAAAGTCTTCGGGCCGGGCGCTGAAAGCCTGCACGGCATCGGCACTGCTGTATTTCGGCACAGCTTCATAACCAAGGGTGGCAAGCATCTCCTTGACCATGTCAACAATGGACTTTTCATCATCGACCACCAGCACCCGGCCGCGCCCGGTCGGCAACGGCCGGGCAGGCCGGGCTTCAGAATCCGGCATTGTGCCGATTCTCGGCAAATACACATCGAAAGTGGTCCCCTTGCCGGGCGTGCTCGATACGGCAATTGCTCCGGACAGGTCCTTGACAATCCCGTAGACCACGGCAAGGCCGAGGCCGGTACCTTCGTTGGGGCCCTTGGTCGTAAAGTACGGGTCAAAGATGCGCTGCCGCACTGCGGCATCCATTCCGTGGCCGGTGTCGGCAACCGAAAGTTTCAGATAAGCCCCGGGAGCTATCTCAACGGACCTCATTTTAGCGTTCGGCCTGATCTCGACATTTTCCAGGGAGACGGCCAGCACTCCGCTTTTTTCCCTCATGGCGTGGGCCGCATTCGTGCACAGGTTCATGAGTACCTGATGAATTTGAGTTGGATCGGCCATGGTGGTGCTATCCGCGGCATCCGGATGTATAGCCCGGCAAATCTCAATGGTGGAGGGCAGTGACGACCTGAGCAGTTTGAGAGCCTCTCCCATAAGAAGGCTGACCTGTATCGGCTTTCGCTCATGATTCGTCTTGCGGCTGAAAGCGAGAATCTGGCTTACGAGGTCCTTTGCGCGGTTGGCGGAAACCAGAACTTCATTCAGGTTATGCCTCAGCCTGTCGTTTCCATGGGACATGTAGAGCGCGAGTTCGGTGTAGCCGATTATGGGCATCAGTATATTATTGAAGTCGTGAGCCACTCCTCCGGCCAGTGTCCCTATCGCCTCCATCTTTTGGGCCTGCTCGAGCTGGGTCTTGAGGAGCATGTTGTCCGTGATGTCGGTGACTGTGCCCTCCATGTAGGCGATCCCGCCATGTTTGTCTTGAACTGCGCGAGCGTTGAGGCTGGCCCAGCCGATGCTCTTATCCTTTCTGAAAAACTCGACTTCGAACCCATGGACCGCCCTGCGCTCCTCAATCCGGCGGACCAAGTCAGAGCGCTGCTCGGGGTGGACATAAAGCTGCCTGGCGTCGGTTACCTCAGTCAACATCTCCTCGGGCGAATCGTAGCCGTGGACATGAGCAAAAGCCGCATTGATTCTCAAAAAACGCCCACCAGGGGTTACCTGGTATATGCCGGTCACGGAGTTTTCGAATATCTGCCTGTACCGTTCTTCGGCTTCCACAACGGCATTTTCCATGAGCGTGCGTTCCGTAATGTCGCGAAAATACCAGACCCTCCCGTAGTACTTTCCATCGGTCCCATTCATGGGTGCCGAGTACCGCTCGAAGGTCCTGCCGTCCCTGAGGGCGATTTCTTCCAAACCGGTTTCATTTCGATGGGCATAAAGGTACCCGACTCTGCGAAGAAACTCCTGAGGTCTCTTCACTTTTTCAGCTACCGCCCGCAGCAGCGGCGTATCGTCCCGTCTTTCCACCAGTTCCGGAGAGATACCCCACATGTCCACAAACCGCCGGTTTGATGAGATGATTGTGTCGTTTTCGTCAACCGCGAGTATCCCGTCTATCGATGTTTCCTTTTGAGTGAAAAGAAGGAGGTTTGCGCGTTCCAGGGCCTCTTCGGCCAGCTTGCGTTCGGTGATGTCATTTCCCACGCAGAGGAATTCCAGCACCTGCCCTTTTTCGTCGTAAATGGGCTTGTTGGTCCAGGCAACCCAAACCCTTTCTCCCCCTTTGCGCATATTTTCGTTTATGTTGCTGGAATAACAATCCGGGTTCCGTCCGATATCTTCTATTATCAACTGCGAATCCCGTCCGGGCCCGGCCTGAACTTTGGGAACGATAGTTTCCGCTATGTTCTTCCCTAGTAATTCCAATGCGCTGTAGCCGAAAAACCGCTGGGCGAACTCATTGACAAAAGTCACGTTGCCCCCGGTATCCATCCTCAATATGATGCTGTTGGCATTTTCCACCAGTTCACGATACTTTTCCTCGCTTCGTTTCAGCGCCTCT
>LUZZ01000271.1 GCA_001603845.1 Syntrophobacterales bacterium Delta_01
CCCTTGGCGGGAGGGGCAGGGGGAGGGGGTTGATATCGCTCGGTTTTTCACCCCCACCCTGCCTCCCCCGTCAAAGGGGGAGGAGCTTAAAGTCAACGGCATTGAGCCCTTCCCACCAGGGGAAGGAGCAGTCTACACTGTTTTGCGGCACCCGACCGAAATTTTGGATTGCGGCAACAACCCCAGCGCCCCCATGCTTTTAAGACATCACTTCCCCTGCCATTTTTCAACGCGATGATATTAGCGGTGGATCGCGGCCTGTCCGCCCTTACCTCCGGATCCCCGGGGCGGCAAAAGAGAACGCGTCGCGGATCACGTCGATTTCCACCGCGTCGGTTTGTCCCAGCAGTTCGCCGTCGGCTTCGAGCATGACGGGCGTCGCAAAACGCAGCCTTGCCGACTTTGCGTAAAGCTGCATGATTCCCGGCCCCCCGCCGCGCAGCCCCAGGTAGGCCCGAAAAATGAGGGGCAGCAGCCCCGCGGGCGATACGGGCGCAGCGAGCAAAAATTCAAAGCGGCGGTGGGAAGGCGATGCGCCGGGAGCGATCTTCATCCCCTTGCCGAACCAGCACCCCAGGACCATCGCAAAAACTCTTTGCACCATCTCGCCGCGAGCCCGGTAGCGGCATTTTCCAAGGCTTACCCTCACGGCCGGTTCCGCGATGGCCGCCCGGAATCTTTCGGCCGTTCCCGGCCTCACTTGAAAGTTCCGGATATAATCGCACCCGGTGCCGAATGGCACCATGCCCACCGAGGGCATGCGCCCCCGTTCTTCCCGCCACAGCCCGTTCAGGACTTCGAAAAGAGTGCCGTCGCCTCCCACGGCGACCACCCTGTCGTATCCGGCACGACGCACCGCTGCGGCAATCGATTCGCTGTGGCCGGGATATTCGCTCCGGAACGTTTCGATCCTGTCCCCGACCCCGCCTGCGGAGCGCACCAGGACGGGCCACTGTTTCCCCGCCGCATGACGGCCCGCAAACGGGTTTACGATCGCCGCGATCCTCATGCCGCCGGCCCCCCCGCCATTTAACCGCGCCGGATGGGAGCAAGGTTGTCCAGAAATTGCCCGGCGCTTCCGGCCCATCCATAGGACAGGGCATATTCCCGGCATTTGCCGCCGCCGATTGCCAGCGCCTCGCGGATGGCCCTGCCGAGGTCCTCGTCCATGAACCCGGTCTCCCCCTGCCGTATGATGTCCAGGGGGCCTCTTACGGGATAAGCCGCAGCCGGGACGCCGCTTGCCATGGCTTCCAGCAGCACCAGGCCGAAGGTGTCCGTCCTGCTGGGAAACACGAACACGTCGGCCGACGCGTAATGGCCGGCCAGTTCCTCCCCGCTCTTGTAGCCCACGAATTTCGCTTCCGGGTACCGGGCCTTCAGCCTGGCAAAATCCGGCCCGTCTCCCACCACGTACTTGGAACCCTCGATATCCAGGTTCAGGAAATCCTCGATGCTCTTTTCCACCGCCACCCGGCCCACGTACATCATGATCGGCCGCCGGTCGGTCAAAAGCTTCTTCGCGGCGGGGGAATACAGCTCCGTGTCTACTCCCGGGGTCCAGCGGACCAGGTTTTTGAATCCCCACCGCCCCAGTTCCTGCATCAGGGCCGGGGTGGAAACCATGACGCCCGACGAGGCGCCGTGGAACCACCGGAACACCGAGTAGCTGATCCTCAACGGAATGGGAAACCTCAGCCGGATGTATTCGGGAAACCGGGTCGTATACGAGGAAGTGAACGGGTAGCCGGCCTTTACGCAGTAGGCGCGGGCGGCAAACCCGATGGGGCCTTCGGTGGCGATGTGGATGCAATCCGGAGTGAAACCATCCAGGATTTCAGCCACTTTCCCGCGGGGATTCAGCGCCAGCCTTATCTGCGGGTAGGTGGGGCAGGGAAACGTTTTGAACCTGTCGGGGGTTATCAGCACCACCCGGTGTCCCATCCGTTCCAGTTCCCAGGCAATGCGCTCGAACTTGGTAACCACGCCGCTGACCTGCGGATGCCACGCATCCGTTGGGATCGCTATTCTCATCTCATCCACCGCCGGCACCCGGTCCAATCGTCAACCGCAACGAATCGTCAATTGCCTTGCACACCTCTGTGCACCATAAGACAACGGGTCAAAAATCACCAGGCATGTTGATGCAAACTTGTAGGCAGGTAATGAAAATAGCTGAGGTATGCCGCCGCGGGAGCGTCACCGGGCGCCGTTTTCCCCGTTCGGGGACCGCGCGGATGTGGAGTTTCGAGGTTATCGGATAAAATGTGTGGGGAGGAAATGGCCGCACCGGTTGCGTCGCGGGTGGTGCGGACAAGTGATTTTGTCGCCCGCGCCGCCTGCCTGTCCACCGCGTCGGGTGTGATTCCGGTTCAGGCCATAAAGTGGAACGTCAGGATTTTTTTTACCCGGTCGGGCACATTGCTGAATTCGACGCCCGTTTGTTCTCCCGTGTTTCGAACAATTGCGGAACACTCGACCAGCTCCGCATTGTCGCTATCCAGTCTGAAACGAATGTGCAGGGTGTCGCCGCGCCCCAGTTTGCACCGGGCATCTTTGTTGATAAAACTGCACCCGCTTATCGAGAGGTCCGTTATGTCCACCAGGTACTCGATCCCCTTCACGGTGACGGCCCCCACCAGCTTCTCGGCCTTGCGCAGATGGCGTCTTTGTTCGAATTTCACCGCCCATGTGCCCCCGCATGGGCACTTCACCCTGTATTCCTTGCCGGTAAGCGGTATGCGTTCCACCGAAACTTTCTGCACTTTCCCGCAGTGCGGGCATTCCACTTCAACAACTTTCTTCCCATAGATATGTATAACCCTGGTCTCCACTCGCATTTCCTTCCGCGGCGGTCGGCACGTCATGGTCGCGGCCGGTTGCAATCACGACTATATTAGTAGTTTTTAGCAGGCTTATCGTTTCAATGCGAGATATTTTTGGCCGAAACCCTTACGCATACCATGCCCGCATTCAAATTCGACGCACTTCCCCGCCCCGCCCCGCCGCATCCCGGCCCGAACCGCAACCGCTGCGCCCGCAGATGATATCCATTTGCATTCAGGGCGCTATTTTTAAAAAAATGGGAGAAAGCTTCCCCGCACCGTCCGAATTCGATTTTTTCTGTTAATTATTTCGAGTGCCGTGCCGATTTTATCGTTGTGCCGTCTGGTTCACATCATAGGGGGAGGGAGCCGGAGTCCTTGTGATTTCCGGCTTCTTCTTTTTCGAAAAACCCCGCCGAACCGATTCTCCGAAGAATGAAAAAGAGCGGCCGGTCTCCGATTGCCGGAGCCGGCCGCCCTTTTTCCGATATTTTGAAACCGCGATTGTTTTCGTCTAGCTGAGGAAATCTTCCTGTACTTCTTTGCCTTCCAGGAGTTCCCTGGCATTGATGTCTTCGGGCACTTCTTCCCCGTTGATGACGGCCCAGTCGCTGGGCAGCCGGTCCGTGTACAGGTCGCCTCCGCCGCCCAGAATCCCGGCGGTGGCTTCCTCGTCGAACTCACTCATCCACAGCGGCCTTCTTTGCTTCCGCAGCTCGCTGATATCAATCTGCATGGTATGTCTCCTTCATATATGTGTATTGACGACTCGTCGATTGCATCTCGTTTCTCTCCCGGAGCCATCATATCTGTAAAAAGTGATCGCGCCTTCCGCGTAAATCTGATTGAATATTAGTCACTACTGTCACTCTTACAATAATTACTCTCAAGTGCCCGCAAAATAATCATCCCCTCCCCGGTGTCAATGCCGAAATACTCTAAATCGGCGCCGCGGCAAAGCGATTGCGCAGTGGCCGTTTTTTTGCTAATTCCCCCGCCTCAACCGGCCGATGTTATTGTTATGACAAGGTTTCAAGGCTCAATGACCTGTTGCCGGACCTCAAACCCGGCCCCCCCTAAACCGACAGCTTTGCTTAAAGGAACCTGAAATGGGCATGATGGACAGAAGAAGCTTCACCCGCGTCCCTTTCCGCTCCGAGGCCATCCTCAAGGCGGGCGGCTCCACCATCGACGGCTTCATAGAAAACATCAGTCTCAGCGGCGCCTGCATCAAGGTCCATGAAAAACTCCAGGTGGACCAGGACCTGGAGATAGAAATTTTCCTGGCGGAACCGGCGTCCGATCTCAGCGTCAACCTCGGCGGGTCCGTGGTGTGGAGTTCCCCCGAAGAAATAGGTGTCCGGTTTACCGGCATGTACCTGGACGTATACGAGCGGATCCGGGATATGATCGCGGGCAGCGTTGCGGATAAGCAGACAGTGCTGCAGGAATTTCTCGACTACATGTCGTTGAAGCCCAGGGCTTCCAAACCGGCCTGAAACGGCTAAAACCGGTCCGGGAAATCCATTTCTTCGAGTTCCATGGCCTTCTTGTACGCCGTGATGGCGGAGATCACGTGGCAAACCCACCCCAGCAGGCCCCCGGTCCCGATCCAGAGCCCGGGAGTGACGATCAGCCAGAAGATCCCTCGAAGGAAATGCCCGTTATAGAACTGCCCCACGCCCGGAATCAGGAGGCTGAGCACGGAGGCGTTTCCCGCTTTGGTCATGGTATGTGTCCCCCGGAAGATCGGATACCGGATGCTCGCCTCTCGATGCCTGGTCCTCGTGCCTGCCTGCCGGGACGCGATTTTTCTATTTTTGACAGGGAATGTGGTCGAAGTTCATCGGATTGAGCTTTTTGTGGAGCTTTACAAACGGCTTGACCAGCTTATAGAAGGGCAGCACCAGGAAAAACTCCGGCACCGAAAACCGGGCGCCGATCCTCTTTAAAGCCCCCTTCCTGTCCACCAGCCCTTTTTTGCGGGATTTCCAGAACTGGTACACCGCATCGACCGTCAGGTAATACCTCACCGGCGGCCAGGCGTCGAGGTGCGGCCTGGCGAGGTAGTCTTTGACCAGGGAAAGCGTTTCGTCGAAATGAATCATGCTGCCGATGTTTTCGGCGGTTTTCTGCCGGGGATGGATCCGGAACGCGGCAAGCGGTTCATCGATGAACGCGAATTTTCCCTTTTCCAGCAGGTGGAACCACATTTCGAGGTCGATGAGCTGCCCGTAGTTCGGGTTGAACCCGCGGAGGGCGTCCGTTCTGCGAAACATGACCGCCGTGGGCTCTCCGATGAGGTTCGCCTGCCGGAAGAGACAGCGGCGGATGATTTCGGTGCCCCGCGCGGTAAAGCTTCCGTTGAATTCGCAAAGAATGCGCGTGAGGCGTGATTCTGAGTCGATGATGTTTCGCGCCGAGGCCACGAGGGAAACCGACGGGTCGGCGTCCAGCACGCAAACCATCTTGCCCAGGGCATCCGGCGAGGGGAGCAGGTCGTCCGCGAACACGAACTTGATGTATTCCCCCTTGGCCTTTTCCATGCACAGGTTCCAGTTGCCGGCGAGGCCCAGGTTGAATTCGTTCACGCCGAAGCTCACGCGCCCGTCGGAAAGAAACGGCCGCACGGCCTCCGCCGTGCCGTCGGTCGAACAGTCATCCTGCACGATCAGCTCGAAATCCGTAAAACTCTGCTCCAGCACGGACTGGATCGCCAAAGGCAGGTAGTCGGCGTAATTGTAGGTCGGTATGCACACGCTGATTTTAGGCGAAGCCGGCATTCGTTTCCTTGTTCCACCATGGGATTTCCCAGTCAGAATGGGGCAGCATACCAGAATCCGGCCCGGGGCAAAAGGCAGAATTCCGGCCCTAGCCCTCCGGCTTTTTTTCCGGGAGCGGCACGGCGACCAGGTGCGTTACCACCGGGCTGCCCTCCCCCTTGTGGAAGGAACGCACGCTGCGCTGGATCTCCCGGTCGGCAATCGTCTGGCGTTCGTGCTGCCGCAAGTGTTCGAGCCAGGATTCCACCAGGAAGGTTTCGCGGTAAATGGACGGATTGGAAAGGTCAACGTAGACGCCCCACCGGAAGGCCCCTCCGCGCAGCCGCGCCCGCTTGAGCTTCCGAAGCGCCTGGCCGAATTCGCGCCAGTCGTTCGGGTCGATCCGGTAGTCCACGGTCACCATGACCGGCCCCTGTTCGGGCTGGGGTTCGAAGACCACCGCCGGCTGAGACCGCATGGCGGGCGTGTGGTCCAACTCGCCGGAAACCATCCGGAGCCGCAATGTGGCCAGCAGGCCGACCAGCAGCCCCCCCGCCGCGAGGTACATGGCCGCCGGAATCCCGACCATGTTGGCCACCGCTCCCCACAGGAAACTCCCCATCGCCATCCCGCCAAAAAAGATCAACATGTAGACGGCGAGACACCTTCCGCGCACCCACGCCGGCACAATGGACTGGATGGTGGCGTTGAAATTGGAAAGCAGGCCCAGCCAGCACGCGCCGCACAGGAAAATGCCCGCGCCGTCCACCAGAAAAATCGGCACCGCCGCCACCAAGCAGAGAGAGGCGGAAAAAAGGATCACCATGAAGTTGACCAGCTTGTCCAGGGGAATCTTTTGCAGCACCCAGGGCAGAATGGAAGCGCCGGAAACCGCCCCCAGGCCGAAAAAGCCCAGCAGAATGCCGTATCCGCCCGATCCCGCATGGAGGTAGTTTTTGGCGAAAAGGGGCAGGAGCGCCATCAGGGAGCTGGCGCATAAAATGACGCAAAGCGTTCGAATGAAAACGGCCTGGAGCGCGTGGGAATACCGCACGTAGCGAAGCCCGGTGCGCATGGCGGCAAGAACGCGTTCCGCCGGGAGCGTGCTTTCCAGCGGCGCCCGTTTCCACCAGACCAGAACGCCGATCACGGCCAGAAACGACGCCGCATTGACCAGAAACGTCCCGCCGGCGCCCAGGGCCACGAACACCAGGCCGCCGAGGGGAGGACCGAGGGCACGGGCGAGGTTGAACCCGGCGCTGTTCATGGCCACCGCCGGCCTGATCTGCTCGCGCGGGACCAGCTCAGGGATGATGGCCTGCCATGCGGGAGCATTGAGGGCCGTCCCGATGCCCAGGCAGAGGACGAGAAGAAGCAGAAGCACGGGCGTGGTCAGGTCGAGCAGCGTCAGGACCCCCAGCGCGGCCGCCGCCATCAGCATCCAGCTCTGCGTCAGGATGAGAATTCTGCGGCGGTCCAGCACGTCGGCAAGCGCCCCGGCGGGCAGGGCCAGGATAAAAATGGGAAAGCTCGCCGCGGTCTGGACCAGGGATACCATGAGCGCCGACGGGGCGATGGTGGCCATCAGCCAGGCCACGGCCGTATTCTGCATCCAGGTGCCGATATTGGACACCGCGTTGGCTACCCAGAGGGCTCGAAAGACAGGATTGTGAAGGGGCGCCCAGGCATTGGCCCCTTGTTGCCCGTGAACGGGCTTTTGAACGTTGTCGGCCATGAATCGTCTTGCCTCAAAATGTTACGATGTTCAGAAAATCAACCACTGAGCCGTTTCCCGAAGGAGACGGCCCGCACGGCTTCACGCCCCATGCTTCCGTTAGTCGGGAGCCTGGCGGCCTTTCGCGGGCGACCCCACCCGCAGGAATTGATCGAGACTCTCGACGGTTTTCGGCCCCACGCCGGGGATTTCAACCAGCCGGCCCACGCTGTCCCACGCCTTTTGGCCCCGCTTTTCTACGATCTGCCGCGCGACCTCGGGGCGCATCCTGGGAACGAGCAGAAAGTCCTTTTCACCGGCGCTGTTCAGGTCTATTTTCAACCCTGCGGCAAGCGTTGCGGCAGCGGGCATCCGGCCTGTCGCCACCTCGGGGCGGGGGCCTGCGGCAGCCACGGTGAGCGACTCTCCCGGTTCGACCTTCCGGTCCACCCCGGCAAGGCCTCCAGGCCGGCCGGCGGCCGCAACGGCCTCCGAAACGGTGGCGTGGTCCCTTTCCAGCAGGTAAATGCCCGGCGCGGGGACTTCCCCCTTGACTTCGACGACCATCCGGGCGGGAACATCTTCCGGCCCCCCCGGCTCATCACGCAGGGTGCGCCAGGCCAGCGCCGTCCAAAGCAGGGCGGAAACGAGCACGACGGCCGTGCGGATTTTCCATGCCTGAGTTATGTTTCGCATTCAAGAACCCGGAACTGCGTTCAGTGAAGGGAATATAATGATTGAATTGCCGCCGGACTCGGGTTATGTGCCAAATTCCTGATCCGGCTTTGAAAGCACCGGGCCGCAACGGCCCCATCACGAAACTCCTGGATACTCGTAATCATGCGCAAATTCAATTTGAAAGTCCTTCTCCTGCTCTCGACCGGCCACTTGGTGGTGGATATCTACCAGGGGGCGCTCCCGGCCATTCTGCCCTTCATCAAGACCAATCTCGGCCTTTCCTACACGCTGGCGGGTGTGATTCTTATCGTCTCCAACATCACCTCGTCCATCATTCAGCCCATTTTCGGCTTTCTGTCCGACAAGAAGGAGAAGGCGTTTCTGCTGCCCCTGGGGGCCTTTCTGGCCGGTGCGGGGTTCTGCCTGGTGCCCACCACTTCCAGTTTCGGAGTGGTGCTTTGCCTGGTGGCGATCAGCGGCGCCGGGGTCGCCTGCTACCACCCGGAAGGGTTCAAGACCGCGCGTTTTTTCACCGGCGACAAGATGGCCACCGGGATGTCGGTCTTTCTGGTCGGCGGCAACGCCGGCTTTGCGCTGGGGCCCATACTGGCCCTGACCATCGTCAATTACAAGGGGTTTTCTTCCCTCACCTGGATGGCCCTGCCCGCATTGCTGTTCGCCGCGGCCATTATTTTCCTGCTCAAGAAAATCGCCGTGCAGGACGCCCAAAAGGAAGCCGCCAAGGCCGCCAAGGCCGGGATCTCCCGGCAGGCCTTCCATTCCTTTTTTACGATCCTGTGTGTCATTATCATGAGGACCTGGACGCACACCGGGCTCATGACCTACATCCCCTTCTATTACATCAACTACCTGCAGGGGAACCCGGTATACGCCGGGAAGCTGGTCAGCCTGTTCATGCTGGGCGGAGCCGTCGGGACCCTGGCGGGCTCGCCTCTCGCCGACAGGTGGGGACACCGGTTCTGGTTGAGGTTTTCGCTTCTCACCAGCGGCCTGATCCTTCCCCTGCTGTTCGTGGTGAAGGGCATCGGGCTGTTTTTCGTGGTGTTCATCCTGGGGGTCATCCTGATTTCGTCTTTTTCGGTTACCGTGGTCATGGGGCAGAACCTGCTCCCGAACAACCTGGGGGTGGCCTCCGGCCTGGTTGCCGGGTTTGCGATAGGGGCCGGGGGAATCGGCGTGACGCTCCTGGGGGTCATCGCCGACCACTACGGGGTGCCCTTCGCGCTGAAGTGCATCGGGGCGCTGCCCCTGGCGGGCTTTCTGATCTCCCTGCTTCTCAGGTATCCGGTAAAGGAAGAACGGGTGTTGGCGCCGGCATGATAGCGACGGCGGGGCGATCCAGCGGGGAGGCAATTTCGTCGGGCGGCAGCCGCGCTGTGGAGAAAACTCGCCCTGTGTGTTAAAAGTGCTGAAATCGTATTTCGGCGCAATGTTGCCGATACCTGGAACCGATCATAATGGTGCTTTTTTTCAAGCTGCTCGTTTTACTGTGGTGCATCAATTTCGCTCCCCCTTTCAGCGCTTATGCGTTCGAGCAAAAGTGGAACCGGCCGCTCGACGGCGGAGCCGCCTTCGTGGACGGCCGGCCGATTTTCGGCAACAATAAAACGGTTCGCGGGCTGCTGGCCGGCGTTTCGGTCGGGATGCTGGCCGGTATGTTTTTGGGGTTTCCGTGGTGGCTCGGCCTGGGGGCGGGGGGCCTCAGCATGGCGGGCGACCTGTTTTCCAGCTTCTTGAAAAGGCGCCTGTCCCTGTCCAGCGGCGACGTGGTTGTGGTGCTCGACCAGACGCCGGAAGGACTCTTCCCGTTCCTGCTCCTGGGCCCCTATTTTTCCCTTTCGCTCAGCACCATCTTTGCCTTCATCCTCGTTTTCGGATTCGGAGCGTTTTGCGGCTCCGTTTTCTTCCAGCGAATCCTCATGACCAAGCCCTTCGAGTCCTATCCGCGCCAGGTGCGCCCCCGGACCAGGGTTCGCGAACTGCTCTCCTGCCAGATCACCTCCAGGCCCTTTCATCACATCCTGAATTTCGAAGACGCCGTTTATTATCATCTTTTCATGAAGACCGTCTTTCAGATGGCCGGCATCTACGAGCAGGGGAAACAAAACGCCCTCCGGATTGAAACCAGGGAGGTCCCGATCGAACTTTCCGGCCTGCCGGCCGCCTTCGACGGCTACCGGATCCTGTTTCTGACCGACCTGCACCTCGACGGGCTGGACGGCCTGACCGACAGGCTGATCGAAATCGTGGAGGACATCCCCTCCGACCTGTGCATCCTGGGAGGC
>LUZZ01000272.1 GCA_001603845.1 Syntrophobacterales bacterium Delta_01
GGAGGGGCAGGGGGAGGGAGTTGATATCGCTCGGTTTTTCACCCCCACCCGGCCTCCCCCATCAAAGGGGGAGGAGCTTAAAGTCAACAACATTGAAGGAGTGCCGTGAGGCGGCGGGGAGAAATTTTCGCTTGACTTTTGCCGGCGGGGGTGGTTAAGAACGAGCATAATCATATTTGAAGGATTGGCAATGCAAACTGTTTCGACGAAAAATTTCTGGTGCTGGTGGTGTATCTGGCGGGGAGGTGCGCGCCTGACCGGTTAGCCATCAGTTCGTAACAGGAATTGCAGGGACCGTGGGCCGCACCCGGCTCACGGTCCCTTTTGTTTTTTCAAGGGGCCGCGGGGAAACAGGATCCACGGCCCCTTTTTTTATGCCGTGAAGCAACCCTGAATCAGAAGAGAGACAACCATGCTGGTCGTTATGAACAAGAACGCTGCGCCGGCCGATATCGAGGCCGTGATGGGGGCCATCGAGAGGAAGGGCTACACCGCGCGGCCCATTCCCGGAGGCGAAAGAGTGGCCATTTGCGTGCTGCACAACGAAGGGCCGGTGGATGCTGCCTACCTGGCGGCCCTTCCCGGCGTCAAGGAGGCCATTCCGGTCACGCGTCCCTACAAGCTGGTGAGCCGGGAGGCCCAGGCTTCGGACACGGTGATCGAAGTGGGAGGCGTTTTGATCGGAAACGGCCATTTCACGATCATGGCGGGGCCGTGCGCCGTGGAAAGCGAGCAGCAGGCGCTGACCATCGCCGGGATGGTGAAAAAGGCCGGGGCGCAGATCTTCCGGGGAGGAGCCTTCAAGCCCAGGACCTCGCCCTATGCCTTCCAGGGCCTGGGGGAAGAAGGGTTGAGGATCCTGGCCAAGGTGAGGGCGGAGACCGGGATGCCGGTGGTCACCGAAGCCATCGACCACGAGGTGGTGGACCTGGTGGAGGAATACGCGGACATCATCCAGATCGGGGCCAGGAGCATGCAGAACTTCAGCCTGCTGCGGCGGGCGGGCAAGGCCAAAAAGCCGGTGCTCCTGAAGCGCGGCATGGCGGCCACCATCGATGAGCTGCTGATGGCCGCCGAGTACATCATGGAAGGGGGAAACGACAGGGTCATCCTGTGCGAGCGCGGGGTGCGCACCTTCGCCCACCACAGCCGAAACACCCTGGACATCTCCGCCATCCCGGTGGTGAGAAAGGAAACCCACCTGCCCATCATCGTGGACCCCAGCCACGCGGCCGGGCGGCGAGACCAGGTGATTCCCCTGAGCCGGGCGGCGGTCGCCGTGGGCTGCCACGGGCTGATGGTCGAGGTGCACCACGCGCCGGAAACCGCCCTGAGCGACGGGCCTCAGTCGCTCTACCCGGCCCAGTTCGACGACCTGTGCCGGCAGATCGGGCCGATCTTCGACGTGTACAAAACGTCCATCAACGGCTGCACGGAAGCGGCCCGGAAGACGCTCTGAAAAGACCCGTGTCGCGACACAACCGGCAACTCGCAACCCGCAACCCGCAAGGAGACCACATGGAATTGGGGTTTTACCCGCAAAGATCGGAATTCAGGAGCATGGCCGAGGGCGGGAATCTTATCCCGGTGTGCCGGGAAATCCTCGCCGACACCGAGACTCCCGTTTCGGCCCTGGCAAAGATATATGACGGCAAGGGCCCGGTGTTCCTGCTGGAAAGCATGGAGGGCGGCGAGCGCTGGGGAAGGTACAGCTTTCTCGGAAATTCAGCCACCAAGTCCATCCGCGTCTACCGCGACGAGGTGGAGATCGAGAGCGGGGACCGCGTGGTGCGCATCGCGCACGGCGGAAATCCCCTGAAGGTGCTGCGCTCGATCATGGCCGCCTACAAGCCGGTCACCCTGCCGCGCCTTCCGCGTTTCTGGGGCGGGATGGTGGGGTTTTTCACCTACGAGTTCGTCTCTTTTTTCGAAAACATTCCGAACACGCTTCCGCCGGAAACTCCGCTGGCCCATTTCATTTTGCCGGGGCAGTTGTTCGTATTCGACAACGTGCGCCACACGCTGACGCTGGTGGCTTACGGGCTGGTGGAAAACGGAGACGCGGACGGGGCCTACGACAGGAGCCTGGAGACCCTGGAGCAGATGAGCGAAAAGTTAAAAAGAGCGCCGCGCCGCGTCGCGCCCGTGCCTCCGGACCGCTTTCCCCTGGGGCCGGAAACGGAGCCCGGAAATTTTCGAGCGGGCGTTTCCAGGATCAAGGAATACATTACCGAGGGCGACGTCATCCAGGCCGTCTACTCCCAGCGGTTCACGTGCCCCAATCCTCCCGACCCCTGGTCGCTCTACCGCGCGCAGCGGTTCATCAATCCTTCTCCCTATCTCTATTTCCTGCACTTCGACAAGACGGTGCTCGTGGGGTCGTCTCCGGAGACGATGGTTCGGCTGGAAAACGGGTCGGCAACGCTTCGCCCCATCGCCGGCACGCGCCCCCGGGGCAGGACCGAGCAGGAGGACCGCGAACTGGCCGACGAGCTGCTCCGGGACGAAAAGGAGAGGGCGGAACACCTGATGCTGGTCGACCTGGGCAGGAACGACCTGGGCCGGGTGGCGGAAACGGGCACCGTCCAGGTGACCGACCTGATGGTGGTCGAGAGGTATTCGCACGTGATGCACCTGGTATCCAACATCAACTGCGATCTCGCGGAAGACCTGGACGCTTTCGACCTTTTCCGGGCGACCTTTCCGGCGGGCACGCTCAGCGGGGCGCCCAAGGTGCGCGCCATGGAAATCATCGCCGAACTGGAGGATTCCCCGCGCGGCCCGTACGGCGGGGCCATCGGCTACGTCTCGTTTACCGGCAACATGGACCTGGCCATCACCATCCGGACGGCCTGCATCGAGGGAGGCGTGCTGACGGTCCGGGCGGGGGCGGGCATCGTTGCCGATTCGGACCCGGAACGGGAGAGGCAGGAGACCATCAACAAGGCCAAGTCCATCGAAAGAGCGCTTCGGTTGATTGAAAACGGCGCCGTGGAGAACGGAAAGCCCGGCCGGCCGCCGGGCGCTGCGGCCGTGTAGGCGCGCCAGGGAGGATGCCATGCTTTTCATGATCGATAACTACGATTCATTTACCTACAACCTGTACCAGTATTTCCGGATGCTGGGGGCCGAGGTGGAGGTGGTGCGAAACGATGCGGTGTCCACGCACGACATCGCGCGGCTTGCGCCGTCGGCGCTGGTGGTCTCCCCCGGGCCCTGCCGGCCGGAAGACGCCGGGGTCTCCATCCCGGCCATCAGGGAGTTTTCGGGCAGGATACCCATCCTGGGGATCTGCCTGGGACACCAGGCCATCGCCGCCGCTTTCGGCGGAAAGGTGGTGCACGCCAAGAAGCTGATGCACGGCAAGGTCTCGACGATCAGCGCCGACGGGAAATCCATCTACCGGGGGATAAAAGGCCCGTTTCCGGCCATGCGCTACCACTCGCTGGCGGTTTCCGAGGGGGATCTTCCGGGGTGCCTGGAAGTCACGGCCTTCGCCGAAGACGGCGAGATCATGGGCATCCGCCACCGCGAACACCTCACCGAAGGGGTGCAGTTCCACCCGGAATCCATCATGACGCCGGTGGGCAAGCGGCTGCTCAAAAATTTCCTCGAACTGGCGAACGGAAAAAACAGGGAGCGGAGCCAATGATTCGAGAAAGCCTCAAACGCCTGATCCGCAGGGAAGATCTGCTCGAAGAGGAAATGGCGGCCCTCATGGGCGAAATCATGTCCGGAAATGCCACCGACGCCCAGATCGGGGCCGTGATGGCGGCCCTGGCCACCAAGGGTGAGACCTTCTCCGAGCTTGCCGGGGCGGCGCGGGCCATGCGCCGCCGGGCCACGCGCATCCAGACCAACGCCGACGTGGTGGTCGATACGTGCGGCACGGGGGGCGATTCCTCCAACACTTTCAACATATCGACAACCGCCGCCTTCGTGGTGGCGGGCTGCGGAGTCACCGTCGCCAAGCACGGCAACCGGTCGGTTTCCAGCAAGTGCGGGAGCGCCGACCTGCTGGAATCGCTGGGCGTGAACCTCCAGGCCGGGCCGGAAGTGGTGGAGGAGGCGGTGCGGGAAATCGGGATCGGTTTCCTTTTCGCGCCGCTTTTCCACGGCGCGATGAAGCATGCGGCCAAGGCCAGGAAGGAACTGGGGGTGCGTTCGATCTTCAACATGCTGGGCCCCCTCACCAACCCGGCCGGGGCCAACTGCCAGTTGATCGGCGTGTACGCGCCCGCCCTGACCGAAATGTTCGCCCAGGCCCTGCAGCTTCTGGGGGCGAAGCACGCCCTGGTGGTCCACGGCCACGACGGCCTGGACGAAATAAGCGTGTGCGCTCCCACCCGGGTGTCGGAACTCAACGGCGGCGCCATAAGGACCTACGACATCTCTCCCGAGCAGTTGAACCTCTCCAGCGCCGACCGGCATGACCTGGCGGGCGGGACCCCGGCGGACAACGCGCTCATTACCAGGAAGATCCTGGCGGGCAAAAAAGGCCCGGCGCGGGACGTGGTGGTCGTAAACGCCGGAGCGGCGCTCGTAGCGGCCGGGATGGCCTCCGGCCTGCCGGAGGGGATGAAGCTGGCCGCGGGGGCCATCGATGACGGCAGGGCGATGGGCAAGCTCGATGAGCTGGTGAAATTTACCAACGAAAACGCTTAGGCGGGGTTTTGACATGTCTGATTTTCTGTCCCGAATCATCGAACACAAAAAGCGCGAGGTGGAAGAGCTGGCCCGGATGGTCCCGGAGGATTCCCTGAGGCTGCGGGCCGAACAACCCGTGGAAAGGCGTTCGCTGTTCGCCCGGCTGGCTACGCCCGGCCCGCGCGGCATCAACGTGATCGCCGAAATAAAGCGGGCCTCGCCTTCCAAGGGCCCCATCCGCCCCGACGTCGATCCCGTAAAGTATGCCCGGATGTACGAACGGGGAGGGGCGGCGGCCATATCGGTCCTGACCGACAGCCGGTTTTTTTCCGGCAGCCGGGAGGACCTGGAAGCCGCGCGGTGCGCGTCCAACATCCCGGTCCTCAGGAAGGATTTTCTGGTATCGCCCTACCAGGTCTACGAGTCGGCGGTGATCGGGGCCGACGCCGTGCTGCTGATCGTGCGGGCGCTCCCGGCGGAGACGCTCGGGGAAATGATCGCCCTGTGCGCCGCCATGGGCCTCGACGCCCTGGTGGAGGTCCACGACGGAGCGGAACTGGACCGGGCGCTTTCCGTCGGGGCGCGCATCATCGGAATCAACAACCGCGACCTCACCACGTTCAAGACCGACATCCAAACTTCGATCGACCTGGCCGGCCGGGTGGATTCGGGCCGGGCGGTGGTGGCCGAAAGCGGGATCGGCGGCCGAAAGGAAATCGAAAAGCTCCTGGATGCCGGCATATTCAACTTCCTGATCGGCGAGAGCATCATGCGATCCGGGGACCCGGTGGCGTTTTTGGAGCAATTGCACGGAGCGGAAAACCATGAATAACCACACCGCTGAACCGCAAAGCCGGCCGCCTTCGCGGGAAGGGCCGGGCGATAACCCGTCTGGCGTCCAAGTGAAAATCTGTGGGCTGACGAAGGTCGAAGATGCCCTGGAGTGCGCCTTTTGTGGGGCGGATGCGGTGGGACTGGTCTTCTACCCGCCGAGCCCCAGGTTCGTCAAGGACGAAACGGCCCGCGAGATTTGCCAAAGCCTTCCGAGGCATGTGTGGTCCGTGGGGGTTTTCGTGAACGAACCCTTCGAGACCGTGATGGGAAAAGTGGAACAATGCGGCCTCCGGGCCGTGCAGCTCCACGGGGCGGAACCCCCCCGGGTCGTTGATTTGCTGCGGGCCGAAGGGGTTTCGGTCATTAAGACGCTTTTCATAAACGGCAGCCCCCCGGTGGGCGAGGCTGCGGCGTATCCGGCTTCCGCCTACCTGGTGGAAAGCGGGGGCGGGCGGCTTCCGGGCGGAAACGCCATGGCCTGGGACTGGAAGGCGGCCAAGGGGATTTTCAATACCCGGCCCTTCATCCTGGCGGGGGGGCTGGATTCGGAAAACGTGGCGGCGGCGATAGCCGAAGCGGCTCCCGACGCGGTCGATGTCAGCTCGGGGGTCGAGTCCTCGCCCGGGCAAAAAGACATGGCAAAGGTAAAAACGTTTCTGGAAGCGGTACGCGGGGCGCCCGGCGCCCGGCGCGGGGCCGTTTCGGGGAGGATATTTCAATGAAGTCACCGCATGGGACCGTTGCTGAAGCTTACGGGCAAAAAGAGAATGCAATGCCGGATGCGGCGGGCCATTTCGGAATCTACGGCGGGCGGTATGTTGCCGAGACGCTGATGCCCGCGATCCTTGAACTGGAGGAGGCCTTCGCCGAGATTTGCCCCAATCCCGCCTTCCGGGCGGAACTGAAGCGGCTGCTCGAAGATTACGCCGGAAGGCCCACGCCGCTGTTTCGCGCCGGGCGGTTGAGCGAGCGCATCGGCGGGGCGAGCGTGTACCTCAAGCGCGAGGACCTGGCCCACACGGGAGCGCACAAGATCAACAACACGCTCGGCCAGGCGCTTCTTGCCAAGTGGATGGGCAAGACCAAGGTGATCGCCGAAACCGGCGCCGGCCAGCACGGGGTGGCCACCGCCACCGCTGCCGCCCTGTTCGGCATGGAGTGCAAGGTATTCATGGGCCGGGAGGACATCGCCAGGCAGGCCCCCAACGTGCAGCGCATGAAACTGCTGGGGGCCGAGGTGGTGCAGGTGGATTCGGGCACCGGCACCCTCAAGGACGCCATGAACGAGGCCCTGAGATACTGGGTGGGAGCGGTGCGGGACACCTTCTATATCATCGGCTCGGTTGCCGGCCCGCACCCTTACCCGGCGATGGTCCGGGATTTTCAGCGGATCATCGGGGACGAAGCCCGTGAGCAGATACTCCGGGCCGAAGGGCGGCTTCCCGACATGCTGATCGCCTGCGTGGGCGGAGGAAGCAACGCCATGGGGCTTTTCTACCCCTTCCTGGGCGACCGGGTGGCGATGGTGGGGGTGGAGGCCGCCGGGCACGGCGTTTCCACCGGCAAGCATGCGGCCACCCTGGGGGCCGGGTCGGTGGGCGTTCTCCACGGGTCCAAGTCCTACGTGCTCCAGGACGCCGACGGGCAGATCCTGGAGGCGCACTCCGTATCGGCCGGCCTGGACTACCCGGGGGTGGGCCCCGAACACGCCTGGCTCAAGGACACGGGCCGGGTGCGCTACGAGTCCATCGATGATTCGCAGGCCCTGGAAGCCTTCGGCATGCTGAGTTCGCTCGAAGGGATCATCCCGGCGCTGGAAAGCTCCCACGCCGTGGCCCAGGCGATGATGGAAGCCGCGGGGCGGCCGCGCTCGGACATCATCGTCGTGAACCTTTCGGGCCGGGGAGACAAGGACCTGGGGATCGTTTCCGGCCGCCTGGGCTGAGGGCCGGGGCATTGGCGCCACCTAAACCGATTCGAGGATCATTATGAGCAGGATTGCAGATACTTTCGAAACACTTCGCCGCAGGGGAGAAAAGGCCCTGGTCGGCTTCGTCACCGCCGGGGACCCCGATCTCTCCCAGTCCATCAAGATTGTAAAGGAAATGTGCAGCGCCGGGCTGGACGTACTGGAACTGGGCGTCCCGTTTTCCGATCCCACCGCAGACGGGCCGGTGATCCAGCGCTCTTCGGCCCGGGCCATCAAGGCGGGCACCAACATGCGGGCGGTGCTGGACATGACGGCGCGCATCCGGGAGTTCAGCTCGGTGCCGATCGTCATTTTCAGCTACTATAATCCCATACTGGCCTACGGGGCGCGGGAATTCTACCGGGATGCCGTGGAGGCCGGGGCCGACGGCGTGCTGGTGGTGGACCTTCCGCCCGAAGAATCCGATGAGCTGACCGGTGCGTGGGGAGACGGCCTGGATTTCATCCGGCTGGTGGCCCCCACCACGCCCCCGGAGCGGATGGCGCAAATCGCGGCTCGGGCCACCGGTTTTATCTACCTGGTTTCCATGACCGGGGTGACGGGCAGCGGCGGGCTGGACCTGGAAGAGCTGGCGACCGTGGCGGCGGAGCTCAAAAACGCCTGCAGCGGCCTCCCGGTTTGCATCGGGTTCGGGATCTCCACCCCGCAGCAGGTGGAAACCATCGGCCCCATGGGGGACGGAATCGTCATCGGAAGCGCCTTCGAGCGCCTGGTGGAAAGCTGCCTCGAGACGGGCGGCGCTCCCCGCAGGGTGGCGGATCTGGTGAGCGAGCTGAAGCGGGCGACGACCGATTCCGCAAAATCCGCCGCGTGTGTTTCCTGACGCTCTCAAAATCCGGGCCGGATGGAGGGCGGACGTCCGCCTTCCATCCGGCCCCTCCCGTGTTTCCCTTTCTCTGGAATCCGTAGCCATCCCTTGAAATCTGTGCTATAAATCCGACTTGAATAATGATTTTCGTGTTGCGAGGGGCTCGGATGTTTTTCCTTATCGGTGGGGTGCAGCCAAAGAAGGTCACCCTGGATGGGACGCCCAGGACGTGCCCTGCCTGTGGACTTGCGCAGGCCAGGCTAAAACGTGTCGACCACTATGTCAGCCTTTTTTTCATTCCCCTGTTTCAATTAAAAAAGGGAGCGCCCGTTTTGATCTGCGACAGGTGCGGCGCCGTCATGCCGCCCGGCCGGCCCTTCCGGGCTCCGGACGACGGGGCCGGTTCCCATGAATGCGCGCGGTGCGGGCATCCCGTTTCGGCGGATTATCGTTACTGTCCCGGCTGCGGCGCTGCCCTGGACGGGCAGGTGTCCCTCCCGGAGCCACGGCAAATGTGAAAGGCTCATCTTGTGCGGATGAAGAGGGGAATTCTGGTAAAAGAGATGAACAACACCAAGAAGATATTGTATTTTCCGAAAGTTGCGCACCCCAATATCGAAGAAGTCCTCGGCTGGTTTCTCAAGGACCAGCAAAAGAGGCTCAAAACCCGGACGCTCAACCGTTACGAGGAAGTGATAGACCTCCTGCGCCATTGCCTCAACGGCCACGGCTACCACGAGCTGGACAATTCCTCGGATGTGGCGCTCTATGAAAAGCTCTATTTTCAAAAAA
This sequence comes from Syntrophobacterales bacterium Delta_01, assembly GCA_001603845.1. Taxonomy (GTDB): domain Bacteria; phylum Desulfobacterota; class Syntrophobacteria; order Syntrophobacterales; family Syntrophobacteraceae; genus SbD1. Next base: position 9,072 of record LUZZ01000272.1, read on the forward strand.
ACCTGGAATTTTGCGTCATTTTCGGACCGGAAAAGATACTCAATTCTCTGTCCAACTTTTTGAACTATTTCATGATCCGAAAAGTCATGGCTTCCGAGGCCCTGCTCCAGGCGGCCGGGATCGTCACCAAGAAACTGGTGAAATGGCTCGAAGAAAAGGATTTCATAAGCCGGGAAGCCGCGGAGCGCGGGGTGAGGCTGGCCGCCGAGGCCGCGCGGGAGCTGCCCGCCGCCGAGAGGCTGGCGAGGCTCCTCTACGAGTACGCTCAGAGTCACGCGCCCCGGTACTGGACTTCGGAGCTGGACGACTATTTCGTCATCGAACAGATCCACCCCGGCATCCTGATCCTTTCGGGGCTCGCCACCTCGGGCATCGTCGAAGTGCGGCTCCCCAGGGAGATTACCGACCACTGCCGCAAGGGCTGGCAGGTAAACCTGCTGCTGGGCAAAACCAGGAACGGCTGGTGCATCCTGG
>LUZZ01000273.1 GCA_001603845.1 Syntrophobacterales bacterium Delta_01
GCCCCGCACTGACGAAAGGCCGCGCCGGGTTAGTCTTCCAATTTGATCTGGGTTCTTGAAAAAAATATTTATCCATATACAATCTCTAACCAGTCAAGAAAGCATCGCAAAGACGCGGAAGCCGTCATGCGTCAGGTTTCGGCCAAAAATCCCTCGGCTTTCCGGGGAGTCCCGGTGCCCGGCCGGAAGAGCTGCTTCCCGCAAGGAGAACCGTGATGGCCCTCTACCTGGTTCAGCATGGAAAGAGCCTGCCGAAGGAACTGGATCCCGAACGGGGACTTTCTCCCGAGGGAATTTCGGAAGTCCGCCGAATAGCCGAAGTGGCCGCCGGTTACGGGGTGCGCCCGGCGTCGGTTCGCCACAGCGGCAAGACAAGGGCGCGGCAGACCGCCGAAATTTTTGCGGAGGCGCTCCTTCCGGGCGGGGCGGTGGAGCCGATGGCGGGGATCGACCCGCTGGACGACGTCGCCGCGGTTGCAAAGCAGTTGAAAACGGAAGATAATTTGATGATGGTCGGGCATTTGCCCTTCATGGAACGGCTTGCCGGTTTTCTGATAACGGGCGTCGCCGAAAGGGTGGTGTTCAAGTTCCAGAACGGCGGGATCGTCTGCCTGGACCGGCAGCCCGAAAGCGCATGGTGGTTCATCAAGTGGACTCTCATGCCTCATATCGGATGAAACGGCCGCCGCAGGACACGGGGAAAGTGCGCCTGATCGACACTGGAACTCCGGTGGGGGGGAAGCCATGTCGGCCGAAAAAATTCGGGAATCGGTAATCGCCGGTTCGTGGTATCCGGACGACCCTCGCGTTCTCAAAAAGGAAATCTCCGGCTACCTCGACCGGGCGAATCCGCCCGCGGTGGCGGGGGAACTGGTGGGGCTGGTCAGCCCGCACGCCGGCTACAGGTATTCGGGAGGCGTCGCCGCTCATGCCTACAAGCTGCTGGCGGAAAACCCCTTTGACCGTGTTCTCATACTGGCGCCGAGCCATCGCGCCCGCTTTGCCGGGGCGAGCATCTGCACGGCGGGCGGCTACCGGACTCCGCTGGGCGTGGTGGAACTGGACCGCGAGATCATAACGGCATTGTTCGAGCATTCGTCGCTCATCCAGTCCGTGCCGGGCGCCGACGAGTTCGAACATTCGCTCGAAATTCAACTCCCGTTCCTCCAGATCGTCCTTTCCCGGTTCAGCCTGGTGCCGGTGATCATGGGCGACCAGTCTTACGCGACCTGCCGCCGGGTGGCGGAGGCGGTGGCCGGGGTGTGCGAGGGCAGGCGGGTGCTCCTGGTGGCCAGCACCGACCTTTCGCATTACTACCCGTACGAGGAGGCGAAGCGGCTGGATTCCATTTTTATCCGCCGCATCGATGCGTTCGACCCGGACGGGCTTGCCGACGATATTGAGCAGCGCAGGTGCGAGGCCTGCGGGGCCGGGCCGGTGCTGGCGCTCATGCTGGCCGCAAAGCTCCTGGGAGCGGACAGCGCGAAGGTCCTTCATTATGCCAATTCGGGGGACGTTACCGGAAACAGAAGCGGTGAGGTGGTAGGATATGCGGCCGCTGCCGTGTCCCGCGCGGGGCAGGGCGGGAAGAGCTGAAAAATGGAGTCTGAAAGTCCACGAAAAACGGGAATCGACCTGGGGTTCAGCCCGGAGGAAAAAAAGCTGCTGCACGAGTTGGCCTACCTGGCCATCCGGTGCCGGTGCCTGGGCGAGCCCATGCCGGATATCGCCGCGGGTTCGGAGAAGCTGGAAAAGCCGCGGGGAGCTTTCGTCTGCATCCACAAGGACGGGGAACTTCGGGGCTGCATCGGGATGATAGAACCCAGGGAGCCGCTCAGAGACACGATACGGAAGATGGCCGTGGAGGCCGCGTTCAAAGATCCCCGGTTTTGTGCCGTCGCCCCGGATGAGTTGGATAAAATCGACATTGAAATATCGGTCCTCACTCCGCTCGAACTCATCGACGATCCTTCGGAAATCGAGATCGGCCTGCACGGGCTCTATGTCCGGAGGGGGTTCCACGCCGGGTTGCTGCTTCCGCAGGTGGCGGTGGAGCACGAGTGGGACAGGAAGCAGTTTCTGGATTGGACCTGCGCCAAGGCGGGCCTGCCCAAGGGGGCCTGGAAGGAACCCGATGTGGAGGTGTACGTCTTTTCCGCGGATGTTTTCTAAGAATCGCCCGTTTGAGGTTTGATTTTGGCTAAAGTACTCGATTTTCAGGAGCGCAGGCGCCACCTGACGGCAAAAAAGGGGTTCGAGCCCTGGTCGCGGCGGTTCGGTGCCGTATTCGACGACAATATCACCATCCGGCGGCTCGACAGCTCCGTCGTGAGATTTATCATCCGGGGCGGAGACGAATCGGCGATGGCACTCTACGAGCTGGTGATGGGGGTCACCGGGCTCGGGCCGGGGCCGCGGTTTCACTACCTGGGCAGTGAAGAGAAAATGGCCGTCACCGACCTCACCCTGTTCCTGCTCGACCTGCTGCGCTTCGAGGCCATGTACCGGCTCGGCTGGCTCAACGACTACGCCTTCCTCAATATTCCGATCATGGACCTCATCGAAGAATTTCGCGGCCGGTTCGCCGCCGCCAGGTTTCAGACCCCCGAGCTTTCGCAGTCCCACCCCCGGTATGCCCAGTATATCGGCGGGTTCGAGGGCGACCGGAACGCGTTCGTGCGGAAGCTGATCCCGGAGGCGATCCAGGTG
>LUZZ01000274.1 GCA_001603845.1 Syntrophobacterales bacterium Delta_01
AAATAAATATCCGTAAAGCGCTTTATCAAACTCTTTAATTTCGCTTCTCGAGGTCGAGAAAAGACCAAGTGAACTATTCTCGAATGCAGCTTTCATCTCCTCCAAGACTGCTTCAATATCTGACCTGCCAGTGAGTTCCATCATGGCAATCTCCTCCAACTTTGTGGGCACAAGCGTCATTGTGCCACTGTAATTTTACTCAATAATTTGATAATCCGCCAAATGGTCCAGATACTTGATATTCGGGCCAGAAGTGCAAGAGGTCTACGATAAAATAACAATTTTGATTCAAACTAGACGTTTCAGCAAATACCAACCTGCCGAATCGTAATCCAAGTCCGTAGAATTTACAAGGAGCCGTATAGGGTGAGCACGTTTTTTTGTGCCCACCGTCCTTCATAGACCGGGTGTCTTCGGTGGGCACGATAAAGCCGTGTCCACCCTACATTGGTTCCCATTTTTTATTCAAATGACGATACTTTTAGAATGGCCGGATGTCAATGATAAGGATGGCGGGGCCATCCTTTCCGGGCGCTCAAGTTATCTTGCCAAAACCTCAACACCAAACACCATCAACATATCATCCCGGCATCTTGGCTATGTGTTGAAATGGTTTTCCTTACCGTCTTCCAATCATACGCCTGTTTAAAGGCTCGCATGTTTCTGCCGGGAATAAACCCGCTGCCTTCCTCTCACCTGTTTTCCCCTTTCGCACCGCTCTCCCCTCTGTGCTTTTCCTCGCAACGGGGGAAGGCACGGATACTTGCCATCCAGACCGTCCCCGTTGCCCATGCATTCGCAGTATGATCCGGGAAGGTTGTACTTGTTGTACTCTCCCATACTTGCCTTCGCCAAGGCAGAGGAAAGGCATCTTTAACGTCGTCGCTCTGAACCGCTGAGTCTTGCACGCTTCTCGATCGCTACTCGGCTTTAAACAAAAACCGCGCCGGGTTCGTATTGCAGAGTTTGATTTTGATGGCAGGGTCGAGTTCCCCGGTTTCGATAAACCTCGTGAGGTAATGGTTGTACGACTGTTCCCAGAGAAGGTTGATCATGTAATCCGTTCCGAACAGCAGACGATCCGAGAGTTTGTCGCCTATGGGACCGCTTCTTTCGATGAGAAGGTCGCTCAGCTTGCCGTAGAATTCCTCATCCAGACCCAGGCACGAAATATCGGCGTAAACGTTGTCAAACGACAGGATCAGCGATATGACTGCTTCCCGCCATGAATCCTTGTAAAAAATCCCGAGCCCTTTTCCCTGGTTTCCGAAATGGGCGAGGTTCAGCTTGAGTTTCGGATGATTGATGAGCACCTTGCGCCATTTGTCAGGATGGGTATATTTCTCGCTCTCGTCGCAAGCGATGAAGCCGCCGTCGCTGCAATGAGCGGTCACCGGGATTTGTTTTTGCCGGCAAGAGTCGTACAGCAGGTTGACCTTGTCCAGTTCTTCAGAATTATGCTCGGGCCATGGATCAAACCCAAGAGGCGGGTACAACTTGATGCCGGCGAAAACATTGCTCCGGACGTTGCCGACATCGCCGTCAAATGTCCCCATGTTGGCTTTCAAATCTTGCCTGGCGCCGGTGTATTCGGAGAAACAACGATCCAGCAAATCCTTGATCTCCTCTTTGCTGTAGTTAACGGTGTTAAGGCCCATGAACGGGTATATTTCAAAAAGAGGCGCCCGACCGTCAGAGGTTCGCCGGGTGGGATAGCGCTGCTGGATCCCGCCAGGCGTCAGTTCCCATTCGCAGTATTTCCTTATGGCCTTGAGAACGTCCGCCGTCTGTCCGGCAACCGGTTTTCCGAGGGCCATGTTGTAGAACGTGTCGGTGCTGATGTTTTTAGCGCCGAAATCCATCAGAAGAGGAGTAAGGATGATGGTGTCGAATTCGCGGTCGTCGATCCTTATCGGTCGGGGGCCGCAAACCATAGGCCGCTTGTTCCTGAGAAAGTATTCCATCAAAATGAAATAGTTCTCGATATCGTTTTCCATCACGGTAAGCAGGTTCAACAATCTTACTTCCTTTTCGTGCAGAAAGGGTTCCGCAAGCCCTCCCAGCACCAGTTTAAATCCCAGGTCCTCAATCCTCCCAACGAACGCCAGCAGATTGGGATGGCTCAAATCCATCGCATGCATGTGTACATCGAAGAAAACATTTTTCATGAGCTGCCCCTTTCTCTATTGTCCGGCTAAGAATTAGAAAATCGGCTCTGAGTCCGGCTTTTTGAGGCGTAGTGTGTTCGTGTTCGTCATTGGCATTTGGAATGATAGTGATCCGGAAACAACGGCGTATTCGCTCAAGTTACCACGAATACGCTCCAACCTTGTGCAATCTACTCGAATTATCGGTTTACAGAAACAGAGGATTTCCTCAAAAAATGACGCCAGCTTGAAGAAAAACGGTAGCCATGTAGGGTGGGCACGGCTTTATCGTGCCCGCCGTTCTTCATAAACCAAGTGTATTACCAAGTGTTTTCGGTGGGCACGATAAAGCCGTTCCCACCCTACATTAGTTCCTATATTTTATTCAAATGACGATACTTTTAGGATAACCGAATGTCAATGTTAAGGATGGCGGGGCCGCCCTGTCCGGGCGCTCAAGTTATCTTGGAAAAGCCTCAAAGCTCAAGCACCATCAGCCTGTCATCCCGGCATCTTTATGATGCACGGGAATGGTTTTTCCTGCCGTTTCTTAAACGTACACCTGTCCAAAGGCCCGCATGCTTTTACCGGGAATAAACCCGGGCCGCCTCCCGCTGCCCATCTATTCGCAGTCTGGTCCGTGAGGGTTGAGGGTCGCGTTTTTTCTTGTTTGCTTTCGTCAGGGTAGAAAGGCAGGGAAGAGATGAATGGATTTCAACGTTCCGGTCCGGCGGCGGCGATACGCCGTCCGCTGGACCGGTTGTTGTGGCGGAGTGTTTTGTCGTCGTCGGCTTCTCGGAAGCCTTCGAAGAGGTTGGTGCTACGGTCGGGAGAGGTCGAAACGGTCAAGCATCATGACTTTGTTCCACGCCGCCACGAAGTCGTGCACGAACTTTTCCCGGGAGTCCTCGCACCCATAGACTTCCGCCAGGGCCCGGAGTTGGGAGTTCGAACCGAAGATCAGGTCGACACGGGTGCCGGTCCACTTGAGTTCGCCCGTTGCGCGGTCACGCCCCTCGAATACGCCGTCGTCTTCCGCGGTCGTCTTCCACGCCGTGCCCATGTCGAGCAGGTTCACGAAAAAGTCATTGGTGAGCGCCTCCGGCCGCCTGGTGAAAACGCCGTGCGGGGACCCTCCGAAGTTGGTGTTAAGGACGCGCATGCCGCCCACGAGCACCGCCATTTCGGGCGCGGTGAGGGTCAGCAGTTGCGCCCTGTCAACCAGCAGTTCCTCGGCCGATACCGCATAGCGGGCCTTCTGGTAGTTGCGGAAGCCGTCCGCAATCGGTTCGAGCACGGCGAAGGAGGCCGCATCGGTCTGCTCCTGCAAAGCGTCCATGCGGCCCGGCGTGAAGGGAACCGTCACTTCGTACCCGGCGTTCTTCGCAGCCTGCTCGACGCCCGCGCAACCGGCCAGGACGATCAGGTCGGCCAGCGATACCTTCTTTCCGTCGGACTGCGCACCATTGAACGCGCTCCGGATGCCCTCCAGGGTCTTGAGCACCTTCGCCAGCCGGGCAGGCTCATTGACTTCCCAGTCTTTTTGCGGAGCCAGGCGAATGCGCGCTCCGTTGGCGCCGCCGCGCTTGTCGGAGCCGCGGAACGTGGACGCCGACGCCCAGGCGGTCGAAACCAGCTCCGCCACGGACAGGCCGGAAGCCAGGACCTTGGCCTTGAGGGAGGCAATGTCCCGGGCATCGATGAGCTTGTGATTGACGGCGGGGATGGGGTCTTGCCAGATGAGCTCTTCAGCCGGGACTTCCGGGCCGAGATAGCGTGCGCGCGGCCCCATGTCGCGATGGGTCAGCTTGAACCACGCCCGTGCGAACGCATCCGCGAGCTGGTCCGGATGTTCGTAGTATCGCCGTGAAATCTTTTCGTAGACGGGATCGACCCGCAAAGCGATGTCCGTGGTCAGCATGGCCGGCGCGATGCGCCTGGACGGGTCGTGTGCATGCGGCACGGTGCCGGCGCCCGCCTCCCCCTTCGGTTTCCACTGGTACGCGCCCGCCGGGCTCTTCGTCAGCTCCCATTCGAAGCTGAACAGGATCCGAAAGAAGTTGTTGCTCCACTTTGTGGGCGTGTTGGTCCAGGTGACTTCGATGCCGCTGGTAATCGCGTCGCCGCCCTTGCCCGTGCCGAAGCTGCTCCTCCAGCCGAGGCCCATTTCCTCGATCGGGGCGGCTTCGGGCTCGGGGCCGACGTGCCTCGCATCACCGGCCCCGTGGGTCTTGCCGAACGCATGGCCGCCCGCGATGAGGGCCACCGTCTCCTCGTCGTTCATCGCCATGCGCGCGAAGACGTCGCGGATATCCTTCGCCGCGGCGGCCGGGTCCGGATTGCCTTCCGGACCTTCCGGGTTGACGTAGATCAGGCCCATGGTGGTGGCGGCGAGCGGATTGTCGAGATCGCGTTCGCCGGAGTAGCGTTTGTCGGTACCCAGCCAGATAGTTTCGGCCCCCCAGTAGACGTCCTGGTCCGGCTCCCAGACGTCCTCGCGACCGCCGCCGAAACCGAAGGTCTTGAAACCCATCGATTCCAGGGCGACATTGCCGGCGAGGATCATCAGGTCGGCCCAGGAAATCTTCCGGCCGTACTTCTGCTTGATCGGCCAGAGCAGCCGGCGCGCCTTGTCCAGGTTCACATTGTCGGGCCAACTGTTGACCGGCGCGAAGCGCTGCTGGCCCCTGCCGCCGCCGCCTCGGCCGTCGCCGACGCGGTAGGTGCCGGCGCTGTGCCACGCCATGCGGATGAACAGGGGGCCGTAGTGGCCGAAGTCCGCCGGCCACCAGTCCTGCGACTTCGTCATCAGCTCACGCAGGTCCTGCTTCACGGCCGCCAGGTCGAGGCTTTGGAACTCCCTGGCGTAGTTGAAATCCTTGCCCATCGGACTGGACTTGGAGGAATGCTGGTGCAAAATCTCGAGTTTCAACTGGTTCGGCCACCAGTCCCGGTTCGATGTGCCTCTGCCGGTCATGGGGGTGGTGGGTGTATCCGTTACAGGGCGCTTGTCTTCTTCGCTCATGTTATTGGCTCCTTTCGTTGGTAGCGGGCCTTTACGGCCCACTCATCGATTTTTTCTCTTTTGGCGTAAACCTTTTACAAGAAATCACTCTCCGATCCTGCCTCAATCAGCGTTATCCTTTTTCTGGCATCGAGGGCAAATGCCGTAGAAATCAAGCCGGTGGGTTAAAAGCTTATACCCCGATTCCCGGGCGAGCTTTTCGGTCATATCGGCCAGGCTCGCCAGTTCGGGATCGACAATCCGCTTGCATTTGATGCAGATCAGGTGCGGGTGGGAATAGGGTTTTTTGCCGTCATAGCGGTTGTAATCACCGCTGAACTCCAGTTCGAGCACTTCACCGATCGATTTCAGAACAGCCAGGGTCTTGTACACCGTGGCGATGGTCGTAGTGGGAAAACTCTTTCTCACTACGGTGTAGATTTCCTCTGCGCCCGGGTGCCCTTTACTTTCGGCCAGGACCTTGAGTACGGCGAGCCGCTGGGGAGTGATGCGGAATCCCAGCTCCCGGAGTTTGCGGAGCATGCTGTCGAGGCGGGTAGGGGCGCGTTCCATTGCGGTTCTCGAAGTTCAGGGTATCGAGATAGTTTCAAATACGGACCTTATAGATAATCATTATCATTAGAGAACGAGTATGTCAATGGAGAAAAATTTTACAGTGTGGGAAACGTAATAACCTCACGGGCTTTTCGCAATGCAGGAAATCAAGACAGCCCGCCGAAGCCTCCAGCTCCAAGCACCTCAAGCTGTCAGCCCGGCATCTTGATAACGGCCGGAAACGATTTTTCTCACCGCCTTCCGGCCCTGCCCCGCTTTCCCTTTCTCGCCTCTTCCCTCCACCCTTCTTCCCGCATCCGCCCTCGCCCTCCCATCCGCGTCCTCATCCTCCCCGCCGCCGGGGGGGGCGTTTTCGGCGCAAGACGCGGCGGGTTTGTTCGTGTTATACTGGCCTGCAACGCGGGCTTTGAAGCCCGCACCGTAGATTCACCCCCCAAACGGAGATGAACCATGTCCAAAGTTATGATTCAACCATCGACGTACGAAAACGTCCGCACGGCAGTGGACAGGGTTTTCGAAATCTTCCCGCTGGAGTTCAAAGGCAGGAAGGTCCTGATCAAACCCAACGTGCTCCGGTCTTCGGAGGCGAAAGAGGGCGTTACCACCAACCCGGCCGTCCTGAAGGCGGTGATCGAAAAGGTGGAAACCCTGGCGCCGGCGTCCATCGTGGTGGGCGATAATCCGGGGCTTTTCAATTACGGGGACAACGAACTGAGCTTCGAGAAAACCGGCCTCATGCAGGCGGCCGGCAAGTACTACCAAAACATCGGAAACGAATCGCTCAGGGTGGATTTCAACCCGAGCTTCATGCCGGCGGTGAGTGTTTCCCGCATCGTGCTGGACGCCGATATCGTGATCAGCCTTCCCAAGTTCAAGACCCACG
>LUZZ01000021.1 GCA_001603845.1 Syntrophobacterales bacterium Delta_01
CTGGAGGACTTTTCGGGCGGGGGCGTGCGGCCTCACGAAAAAACGTTCAGCACCATCAAGCAGGAGCGGCTTTCGCTGATGACGGCCTGCCGGGCCAACCTGAGCCCGGTGTTTGCGCTCTACTGCGACACGGGAGGGAAAGTGCGGGCCGCCCTGGCATCGGGTGGCCGGGGGGACCCGGAGGTTTTCTTTACCGACCGCGCCCGGATGACCCACCGCATGTGGCCGGTGGCAGACCCGGAGGTGGTAAGTAAAATCCGCGAGGCGATGCGGGACAAGGCCATTTTCATCGCCGACGGCCACCACCGCTACGAGACGGCGCTGAATTACCGCAACCTGATGCGGCAGAAGCATCCCGGCCAAAACACGGGCGCCTCCTATGAATTCATCATGATGTACCTGACCGATATGGACGATCCCGGCCTGACCATCCTGCCGACTCACCGGCTGCTGAAAAACCTGGGGAACTGGACGCCGTCGCGGTTTATCGAAAAGGCGGGAGAATTTTTCGAAATCCGGCGCTTCGAGACGGCAAACGGCGGCGAGCTCAAGTGGAAGCAGGCCATCGAGGCCGGCGGAGCCGACAGGAACGCGACCATCGGTTTTTACTGCGTGCAGGAAGGGCGCGTCTACGTCCTGACCGCGAAGAGCGGCGCGGTGTATCCGTGGCTCGAAAAAAAGGGGCTCCCGGCCTCTCTGCGGGCGCTGGACGTCGTGGTGCTGGACGAGGTGGTGCTGCGGCACCTGCTCGATCTTTCCGAGGATTTCCTGGGAAGCGAGCACAACATCAGCTTCATCCAGGATTTCTCCGAGGGGCTGGACTCGGTTAAGTCGGGCAGGTACGATGCCGGTTTTTTCATCAATCCCACCCGCATCGACCAGGTGAGGGAAGTCGCGAACGCCGGCCTCATCATGCCGCACAAGTCCACCTACTTTTATCCGAAAGTAACCAGCGGGCTGGTGATCAACCCGCTTCTTCCGGACGAGGAAATAGCCTGACCGAGAATCTCGAAAAATTGACCCGCGACAGCCTTTTCGGAGGCGAACTGGCCGTCTGCCAGGAAAAGCACGGCTACCGGTTCGCCGTGGACGCCGTGCTGCTCGCGGGATTGAGCCGCGTGAAGCCCGGAGACCGGATCATCGAGCTGGGGACGGGCTGCGGCGTGATTCTCCTGGTGCTGGCCTGCCGCCACCCCGGCCTGCGCGGGATGGCGGGGGTCGAAATACAGCCCGAACTGGCTCGGCTGGCCCGGAAAAACGTCCAGGAAAACCGCCTGGCGGACAGGATCGAAATCGTCGAAGGCGACCTCCGGCAGGTGCCGTCCAGGTTCGAACCCGCAAGCTTCGATCTCGTCCTGAGCAACCCCCCTTACAGAAAACCGGGCAGCGGCCGGATCAATCCGAACAGGCAGAAAGCGGTGGCCAGACACGAACTGGCGGCCGCGCTGCCGGATGTTTTCGCCGCCGCACACCACCTGCTTCCCCACGGCGGGCGGCTGGCCCTGATATATCCGGCCAGCCGGATCGGCCACCTTTTGAGCTGCGCCGCCGCGGGAGGTTTCAGCCCCAAAAGCCTTACGATCATCTACTCGCGCCCCGGTTCCCCCGGCAGGCTGATGCACGTGGAATGCCGGAAGGCGGGAGGCGAGGAGGCGCGGGTCGAAGCGCCCTTTTACATTTATACCCGAAACGGCGAATACACGGACGAAATGCGCAGGCTCTACGAAAAGGGCGTCCCCTCGGCGGACGGGCCGTAAATTATCCGTTACGGGGGGCTTTAAATCCGCTTCAATGAACTGCTATGATAATAAGATTCGACAGTAAATATCTCATAAAAGAAAGCGCAAAACCGGATGGAGCTTGGACTTAAAGGCAGGGTGGCCTTCGTGGCGGGCGGCAGCAAGGGGCTCGGCAAGGCGATCGCCGTCGAACTGAGCATCGAGGGCGCAAAAGTGGCGATCTGCGCCCGCAACCATCCCGAACTGCCGCGGGCGGTGGAGGAAATCCACGCCCTCACCGGCGGCGAAGTGATCGGCATTCCCGCGGACCTCACCGTGCCCGAGCAGGCCCGTGACTTCGTAAAGAAAGGGATCGAACATTTCGGGACCGTGGACATCCTGGTCAACAACGCAGGCGGTCCTCCGGACAAGAAATTCCTGGACGTGGACGAGGAACTGTGGCGCTACGGCTTCCAGTTGAACCTCATGAGCACCATCCTCATGACCCGCGAAGCCGTACCGGTCATGATGGACAAGCGGTGGGGCCGCATCGTCAACATGACTTCGGTATCCGTAAAGCAACCCATCGAGGGCCTCATCCTGTCCAATACCTTCAGGCTGGGGGTCGTCGGCTTCGCCAAGACCATCGCCGGTGAGCTCGCCCCCTACAACATCACGGTCAACAACGTCTGCCCGGCTTTCACGATGACTCCCCGCGTGCGGGACCTGTCCGCGGAAATAGCCCGGAAAGAAGGAATTGCGCCCGAAGAGGTTATCGCCAGGTGGGAATCCCAGATCGCGATGAAGCGCCTCGGCACGCCCGAGGAAGTGGCCGCCCTGGTCGCTTTTCTCGCGTCCGAGCGGGCGGGCTTCATCACCGGGGACACCATCCAGATAGACGGCGGTTACTACAAAGGGGCAATGTAGAGGTATAGATGAACATGTCGGCACGCTCAGCGTATATACGTTCCGTAGGCCGTTTCCTGCCCGAGCGCAGGCTCACCAACGGCGATCTCGGACAGATGGTGGACACCGACGACGAGTGGATCATGTCGAGGACCGGGATCCGGGAGCGCCGCATCCTGGAGCCGGGACTCGGCAATTCCCACATGGCGTCCCGCGCCGCCCAGGACTGCCTGGACCGGGCCGAAGTGGACGCGGCGGAACTGGACGCCATCATCGTCGGCACGGTGACCCCGGACATGCTCTTTCCGGCGACGGCCTGCCTGGTGCAAAATGAAATCGGGGCCGTCAATGCCTGGGGCTATGACCTTTCGGCCGGGTGCTGCGGATTCTTGTTCGCCCTGGCGACCGGGGCGCAGATGATCGAATCGGGCCGATGCAGCAAGGTGATGGTCATTGGAAGCGACGTGATGAGCACCATCATCGACTACACGGACAGAAACACCTGCGTCCTGTT
>LUZZ01000275.1 GCA_001603845.1 Syntrophobacterales bacterium Delta_01
AGAGACAGGTAACGATAGAAGGAGGATCGGCCCGCTCGAACGCAGGGGGAGTGTGTCCATGTGTGACGTTATCGTTCTCGGCGCGGGAATTACCGGGGTTACCACCGCCTACCTCCTGGCAAAAGAGGGGCGGAAGGTGTGCGTCATAGACCGCGAGCCCGCGGCCGCCATGGAAACCACGTACGCCAACGGCGGGCAGATATCGGTTTCGCACGCGGAACCGTGGGCGCATCCCGGAGCGCCGGCGCAGGTGCTCAAGTGGCTCGCCCGGAAGGAAAGCCCTCTTTATTTCAGCCCCCGTGCCGACTGGCGGCAGTGGGTGTGGCTCGCCTCCTGGCTCGGGCAGTGCCGCCGGTCGGCGGCCGACCGGAACACGGTCGCCATCCTGGACATCGCCCTGCGCTCGCGCGAACTCTACCGGGAGGTGCGCGAAGCCGAAGGCATCCAATACCACCTCAAGTCCCTGGGGATTCTTCACTTTTACAGGGTGCGCCGGGAATTCGAAAACGCCTGCCGGATGGCGGACCTGATGACCCTCCACGGCTGCACGCGCCGCCCGGTGAGCAGGGAGGAAATCGACAGGATCGAGCCCGCGCTCGCCCGCAACCGGGACATCGTGGGCGGGACCTTCACCGGCGAGGACGAATCGGGCGACGCCCGGCAATTCACCCAGGCGCTGGCCGAGATTTGCGAATCGAAATACGGCGTGCGGTTTTTCTACCGGACCCGGATCGACGACCTGGCAGCGGCCGGCGGCCGAATCGAAGCGGTGCGCATCACCGGCAGCGGTGGCCGCAAAGACGATCTCCGGGCCCGTGATTTCATCCTGTGCCTGGGGTCCTACTCGCCGCTTCTGGCCGGAAAGCTGGGCATCTTTCTGAACATCTACCCCGCCAAGGGCTACAGCATCAGCGTTCCGCTGAATGAATCCAACGAAAGGTACGCGCCCCGCGTATCGCTTACCGACGACGAAAACAAGCTGGTATACAGCCACCTGGGAACCCACCTTCGCATTGCCGGCACGGCCGAACTGGCCGGCTGGAACACCACGCTTTCCTACCATCGCATCCGGCCCCTGGTGGAAAAATCGGCGGAGCTTTTCCCCGGAGTCTTCGAAGGCATGGACTACCGCAACCCCGACTGGGTGATGGGCCGCCTGGCCCCCTGGACCTGCCTGCGCCCGTCCACTCCGTCGAATGTCCCCTACGTGGGCCGCAGCCGGAAATTCCACAACCTGTGGCTCAACACCGGCCACGGGACGCTGGGCTGGACCATGGGCATGGGCACCGCGGCAATGCTGGCCGGGATGATGGGCGAATATACGCGACGACATGAATAATTGCGCAATTCGCAAATAATTTTGGCGTTGTGTAAAAAACCCGTATTCATCGAAAAAATGCAGGGGCAGGGAAAATTTTCGCCGCCGCCGTATTGCGGGACCCGGAGCGGGTTCGTCGCCGCCTTTACTGATGGCGCGCGCCGAAGGTGCCGCATATTCATCCCGATTGATCCTCCCGTTTTGTAGACGGCGAGAAAAGATGGTGCATCCTTACTTTTAGAGACCATCGAATACCATTCGGCGCGGCACGATCGTAGAACCGGCATCCGCCGGGTTACGGCGCGGCAAGGAAAGGAAGGCAATGATGCAAATACCGAACAACGGAAAAATACGACTATCGCTTTGGGCGCTGGCCGTTTTAGTGCTGGCGCTCGTTCCGGTTTCCGTATCCACGGCCGCTCCACCCGCGCCGCCGCGCGAGGGGCCGGTTCTGGTGGGCCGCGTGTCCTATCTCGAAGGAGAACTTCTCTACTACGTGACCGCCGACAACAACTGGGTGGCGGCGGTGAAGGACGCGCCCTTCGGCATCGACGACGCGTTCTATTCGGGAGACAACGGCAAGGCCGAATTCGTCCTGCCCAACCTGACCCGCCTGCGGATCGACGAACTCACCCAGGTGCAGCTCATCGCCCTCAAAGACGACCTGACCCAGGTGGACGTCGCCTCGGGCACCGCCCGCTTTTTCAATGATTCGGACGACGGCCTGGTCAAGGTGACCACGCCGTTCGGCTACGCGGTGGGGGAGGCCGGGGCCGGTTTCGACCTGTACGTGGGGGACCAGTCCGCCGAGCTTGTTCCGCTCTCGGGCACCGTGTACTTCGTGAACCGGGAGGGCAGGCGTTATGACGTCGAAACGGGCTCCTCGATCGTCGCTTCCACCGGCGTGGTGACCGCGGGCGCCGGCACTGTGGATTCCCAGTGGCAGGCCTGGAACGACAAAAGGGACGACGCCTGGGAGAAGAGAATCGCGGTCAGGGGCGAGTCCCGCGAGTACCTGCCCGCCGCGCTCTACGATGAAGCGGGCGTCCTGGACGAGTACGGCAGATGGGAGCGGGTGGAGTACGAAGGCCAGGAGCGCGAGCTGTGGCGGCCGGACGTGGGCCCCGACTGGGAACCTTACACCAACGGCCGGTGGACCGTGTACCACGGCGACAACGCCTGGATTCCCGAAGACGAGCCCTTCGGCTACGTGACTTGCCATTACGGCGACTGGGTCTACCTGGACACTCCGGGAGCCTGGTTCTGGATGCCTCCGGAACCGGCCCTGGGGATAGCCTTGTCGTGGTTTCCCGGAAGAGTGGGGTGGCTCTATTCGGCGGCGCAGGTGGGCTGGTTTCCGCTGGCGCCCTTCGAACCGTTCTACGC
>LUZZ01000276.1 GCA_001603845.1 Syntrophobacterales bacterium Delta_01
GGCCAGGCTCGCGTACCTGGCCCCCGGCCCCGAGATGCTCCAAAGGCTCCTGGACCTGCTGGGGATCGCCCCCCAGGAATTCTGGACGGCCTGCCTGTCCGAAAAGTTCCAGCGGCGCGTGTCCCTCATCCGCGTCCGGTCGCTCACTCAAAGGGGCAAGTACCGCAAGCTGGTGGTCGAGGCCTACGCCCGCCTTCACCACTGGATGTCCAAGTACCGCCTCCGCTACCTGGATTTGGAGGATGAGGACCGGGCGGTGAACAGCAATATCGAAGCTTTCCAGAAAAACTTCGATCTGCTGGCCATCCTGGCTTTTCTCAGAAACCTGGACATGCAGGGAATCGAAAGAAAGAAAATCCTGGGAGAAAACTTTACGGCAAAAGAAATGGCCGAAGTGGACAAGAATCTCTACATAAAGGCGATTCCCCTGGACAAGCTCGGCGCACCCCCTCCCATCGACCTCCCCGAACCCCGCCGGGTGGAAGAAAAACTGCTGGCCCTGGCCGACGAAATTTTCCTCAAGTACGAACAGAAGGTGAAAAAGATCCTGCGGTAGACACGCGGGAATGACAACCTTGGGAGCTTGCACATGGATTTACAACCCCCCATACTCGCAGGAGCCGCGCAGTCGGGTGGGTACGACTTAGGGGGCTGTTGCCCAAACGTGGTGCCTTGCAAATGAATGTAATGTGTGCCCACGCGTGGCCCACTTCGCCTCCAGTCCCGGGTTATCCAGTTAATTGTTCACTTCTCCCATGGATGTCTTTTGGGGATCATTCTGTCTTCTCGTGCTATATCAAAGCGTTCCTCGTATGCAAAGATGTCGTTGACAAGGTATTGCCAATGCCGTTGAATCTCGTCAACCTCACTGCCCAGATACGCGTGGCCGTGCTGACCAATATGATTTCCTTGGAGATCTTCCCATAGAGTAATCATCTCCCACGGATGATTACTCCGAAGAATCGCAGCCAATTTCTCAGTGATTTCATACTCGATAGCCAACAGGAGCGCATACACTGTCTTTTTGATCTCATACACAGAGTTTTTCAGACTCCCTGAGTTTGGCAAGTCGTCTACATCTCTGTCAAAAGGCGGATCCAAATGGTTGGTAGAAATGTCAATTGTCCCACAGTGGGAATAGTAAACTAACTCAGACTCCCTCTCCCAGTATTGCGGATATGCTTCATCAATGAGACTGATCACTCTTGTCCCATCTACAAATCGGACCAATTTATCCAAATTCGACCGTTGAAGATGCCCGGAAATACTGTCGATGGCCGAGGGCAATATGCGGCCAGAAGTGATCACCCAACATCTATCGGCATGAGTAGTCCGGCCTGTATACAGGTCAACATATGGTTCCTCAAGGACCATCCTCACTTGGTCCAATATACGTTCAGCAGATTTAGTATCTCCAACGGTTCCGGTGATATCGTTCTTAGAGACGACTGCTGCATGCACGAAGATTTCCTTGAGGCGACTTACTTCACGGAAAATCAGGTCCTTTCCTTTTTCTTTGGCGCCGTGGAACTCATAGACATCGGAGAATCCTATCGCCTTCAGGAGGGGTATTAATACCTGCTGCCTAAGTTCGGACTCAGTCAGCTTTGCTAAGCTGTCAACTTTGTCCTCGTATTTCACGGCTCACCTCGTAATAGCAGTCTCTCACGATGCACTCTGAACCTTATTGAGTCTCTAGGACGACTCCACAGCCTTCGGATTAAGCTGGATAACGGCCGGCATCACCGGCACCGCCGCATGTCGACGGATTGTTGAATTTAGCAGCACCACGTGGGATGTTCCCACAGATTTGCCCCGTGGTTAGAGTCCCTTTATTTCAGTAATCCGAAGATGTGGCTCCATTCTCGCGGGCTCATGATCGAATTCACCGTCCCAAGCCACCTCAAAAACTTGATATCTTGACGAGGAAAAATTAGTAGCCTCGATCTCTAGGTGGTAGCGGACCGCTTCATCTCTTCCAACGAAGCCTTGGAAATTGTGGGGATACCAGAACAGTCTGGGGATGAACTTGTCCTCGGTTTCTGAGATGAATCCAAGATCAAAAATATTCTCTTTCACGATAGTAACAAGGGGTGGCGTTATCTCAGCAGGAGCCCAAACGAACTGAGTTGGTATGGACATGGGAACCGGATAAAATCTCCCATCGGGACCTCGGCGGGTCATGGCTTTCAGCAGTACGCGGCAGTTCTTGGCAGCAGTCCAAGGTCGTCGATTGAGCACTTTGAGATGAAAAAACATTGCCCGAGTGCCAGAGTCACCACTCTCAGCATCAGCAGAGGAAAAAACTGTGGGATGGCCAATTAGGTTGTGAGTCTCAATAGTCAGCTTTGCAGGGGCGAGCCGTGACCGAAGCCAGTCCCCCCAAATAGCCGCCGCCGCAACCAAAAGGGTACCGACAGCAACCAATGCATCGACTATGATACTTGCACCGTGCATATCTCCTCCCCAACTTTAGCATTGTTTCGCTGGTTCCCAAGCTGGAGTTTGGAACCAGCAAACCAGCAAGAACGCAAAGCCGGCAAATCTCGGGAGCAGCTCGCTATTGATGCTTCCCGGATGACTTCGGGCACGTAATTTTTATTTCAAACAGCAGGGGCCACCATTTGCCGGTGACAAACATCCGATCGCCCCTGGCGTCGTAGGCGATGCCGTTCAGGGCTTCCGCGCGGGAGCCCGCCGGCAGATACCCGCGAAGGACGGACATGTCGATCCAGCCCGTTACCCGGCCGGTTTGCGGAGAGATGCGCGCCACCGTATCCTTTTGCCAGATGTTGGCAAATATTTCGCCGTGAATGTATTCCAGCTCGTTTAAAAACATCACCGGCAGACCGCCGGACGTGACTTCGATCTCCCGCTCCTTTGCGAAGGTCTGCGGGTTCAAAACCGCCAGCGTGCTGCTTCCGTTGCTCATGATCAGGTTCTTGCCGTCGGAGGCGATGCCCCACCCCTCGCCCCGGTAGGCGAATTCGCGCTTCACCGCAAAGCTTTCCCTGTCGTAGACAAACCCCTTGCCCGCCCTCCAGGTGAGCTGCACCAGGGTGTCTTTCCAGTCACACAGGCCCTCGCCGAAATAGCGGGCGGGCATGTCGTACTGTTGGACCACCCTGCCCGTTTCCGGTTCGACCCGGCGGATGCCGGACTTGCCGTAGAGCCCGGTGCTCTCGTAGAAAAACCCGTCAAGGTAGAGCAGACCCTGCGTGAAAGCACGGGAATCGTGGGGAAACATCCGGACGACATCGACGCCGCAGGTGGGAATTTTATCTGAGGGGGAGGGAGCGGCCGAATCGGCCCGAGCCTCTCCGGGGACGGGCAAGGGCGTCCGCAAAGCATCGGGGCGGCAAATAAAAACCGCCCCGAACACCAGTACCGCCGCGATCAAGGAAAGCCAGCGCACCCCGCACCTCCGCCCTCGCAACTCACAACCGGCAATCGGCAACTCTATTCTTCTTTTTTCTCGGCGCTGTTTCTTCCGACGCTCTGGTAATGGAACCCCAGTTCCTTCATGGCGGCGGGCCGGTACACGTTGCGCAGGTCAACGAAAACCGGGCCTTTGAGCGCCGCTTTCACCCTCAGGAGGTCCATGGCGCGGTATTCGTTCCATTCGGTCATGAGCACCACGGCGTCCGCCCCTTCGCAGGCTTCGTAGGCGTTCGGACAGTAGGTCACGCCGGTCAGGACCTTTTTGGCCTCATCCATCGCCTGGGGGTCGTG
>LUZZ01000277.1 GCA_001603845.1 Syntrophobacterales bacterium Delta_01
GGGAGGGGAAGGGGGAGGGTGTTGATATCGCTCGGTTTTTCACCCCCACCCTGCCTCCCCCATCAAAGGGGGAGGAGCTCAAAGTCAACAACATTGACCGGGGCCGGCCCGTGTCGCCGGGCGCCTGTCCCGGTGCGGGCCGCCCAGAAGTTTGGTTTCTTTCATGTTATTTGCCGAGTTTATTATTCTCTTCGCGGTTGCCGTGTAATATAACCGGGCGGAAGATTTGCGGGCGGACGGCGCACCTTGAAATCGAACCATAAGTGAGCATATTCTGATTCATGCGGCCGAGCCGGTTGTGGACCTTCGGGCGCAGCGAGGCTACAATTAGTTGTATCCACCGAACAATCTTCCAATTTACTTTCGGAAAAACCCCGCGTGGGTATTTCGGAAAAGCCTTACAGCATGAATGATGTCCTGCAACAAGACCCCGAAGGGGCCGGGAAAATTTCCGCCCCGAACGAGAAAAAAAACGGGATATGGCTGCGGTTTCTGATATTCTTCGCCGGGATCTGCCTGTTTGCCTGGATTTTGTACGCGACGGGCTGGATCAACATATTTTTCAAAAAGCAGCAGGCGAAGGAATTCCTCGAATCGCTCGGGCCGGCCAAGTTTCTGGGCTTCATTGTCCTTCAGGCGAGCCAGGTGGTGCTGGCTCCCATCCCCGGAGAAGTCACGGGCTTCATGGGCGGCTACTTTTTCGGCGTCTTCTGGGGCGTGGTGCTTTCCACCATCGGATTGACGGTCGGGTCTTTTATCGCCTTTATCCTGGCCCGGATTTTCGGCCGTCCGCTGGTCGAGAAGGTGGTGGACGCGAGGACCCTGGAGCGTTTTGACTACCTTCTCCAGCGCAAGGGGATTTTCCTGGTTTTCATGCTGTTCCTGCTGCCCGGATTTCCCAAGGACTATCTTTGCTTTGTGCTGGGGTTGGGGCATTTTACAATACTGGAGTTCCTGGCGGTGAGCACCGTGGGGCGATTGTTCGGCACCGTCATGCTCACGCTGGCGGGCGGATATTTCAGCGGCGCCCAATACACCAAGCTCGCCGTCCTGGTAGCGGCCGCGGCCGCGGTCATAATCCTGGCCTATTTGTTTCGCGCGAAAATCGAGGGGTTTCTCAAATCCCTGCACGCGAAGAAGATGTAGTCGATTGCAACGGAAGAGGGAAGGGTGCTTACAAACGCTGTTACCGGTTTTGCCATATACTGTCTTGAAGTGAGCGGGTACCTGGGCGCGGGGTTCTTGATGGCGCTGGAGAGCATGATTTTTCCGATACCCAGCGAAGCCGTGATGCCCTTTGTCGGTTTTATGGTCGCGGACGGAAAATGGAGCCTGGAGCTGGCTATCCTGGTGACCAGCCTGGGGTCCGTGACCGGTTCTCTTATTTCCTACGCCATGGGGTATTTCGGCGGAAAGCCGTTTATTCTGAACGTGGGGAAGTACTTTTTGCTGAACCGCCACGACCTTACTCTTGCGGAGAATTTTTTCAGCAAACGCGGGGGGACGCTCACCCTGTTCGTCAGCCGGTTCGTTCCCGTGATCCGGCACCTGATCTCGGTGCCGGCCGGCATGGGCAAGATGCGCCTTGCGCCGTTTCTTTTGGCCACCGCGGTGGGGGCCACCCTGTGGAACAGCTTCCTGCTGGTGTGCGGGATGTACCTTCGCGAGCACTGGCGGGTAATCCAGACCTATTCCCACCAGGTGGATATCGTGGTTTGCGCGGTGCTGCTGCTGGGGGTGCTCTACTTCATCAAGTCGCGGTACCGGCGGGTACGGTCCGATCTTCAGTGCGACAAATAAAAAAGGGCGCGACGGCGCGCGCCCTCACAATCCAACCCGACCGAAATTCGAGCCGCGCGGATTAATCCCTCTGGGACAGCTCCACCAGGACCCCGTACGTGGACTTGGGGTGCAGGAAGGCTATCTTGGCCCCGCCGGCCCCTTTCCTGGGCTTTTCGTCTATCAGCCGCACTCCCTTGGCCTTGAGCTCTTCCAGGGCGGCTTCGATGTTTTCCACCCGGAAGGCGATGTGCTGCACGCCCTGGCCCTTGGCTTCCAGAAACTTGGCGATGGGGCCGTCGGGCGCCGTGGATTCCAGAAGCTCGACTTCCGATTCTCCCACGGGGAAGAACGCGGTCGTAACCTTCTGCTCCGCAACGGTTTCACTTCCGGCGTGTTCCAGCCCCAGGATATCGGTATAGAGCTTTTTGACTTCCGCGATGCTGGAAACGGCGATGCCGATATGGTCCACCTTCAGTACTTTCATGAGATGTCTCCTTTTGCTAATGGGGGATGGAAAGCCAGTCGTTCACTACCTTGCGCATGAGAGTATAGGGGTCGCGCTCCCTGTTCAGGATCTGCTCGACGACGCGGTCGAGCCGCCCGCTGTCCTGGAGCGACTCGCGAAC